>DATIPQ010000137.1 GCA_035471785.1 Acidobacteriota bacterium | reverse complement strand
TTGCGGTCCCTCGGGTCCGGCAGGTCCCTGCGGTCCTTCAGGTCCGGCGGGTCCCTGGGGTCCGATTTCGCCCTGGGGTCCTTGGGGTCCCTCAGGTCCAGTCGGTCCTTGGGGTCCCTCGGGTCCGGCAGGTCCTTGCGGCCCTTCGGGTCCGGCGGGTCCCTGGGGTCCGATTTCGCCCTGGATTCCCTGGGGTCCTTGGGGTCCCTCAGGTCCAGTCGGTCCTTGGGGTCCCTCAGGTCCGGCAGGTCCTTGCGGCCCTTCGGGTCCAGCGGGTCCCTGGGGTCCGATTTCGCCTTGGATTCCCTGAGGTCCTTGGGGTCCGGTCTCACCTTGGGCCCCAGCCGGTCCTTCAGGTCCTTGAGGTCCCGGAGGTCCAGCAGGTCCCTGGGGTCCGGCAGGTCCGGTTGGCCCCTGAGGTCCCGTCTGTCCCTGAGGTCCCTGCGGTCCCGGCGGGCCGATAAAGGCTTCGTCCCCTCTCAGATCGATCGTCACGGTGTCGACCCTCGGGCGGGGCCAGGTGCGCAGGGGCGCGCTGGCCACCAGCAGTACGTGAAGGTCATTGAACTCGGGTGGGATGACGGCAATGATCTCATTGTCGTCAAAGGCCAAGAGCTCCAGCTCCACTTCGTCCAGCATGACGAACGGGGTGAGACCGAAGTTCTCTCCCTGGATAATGACCAGGTCAGCGTCCAGATCAACCTCTGTGATCACCAGCAAGCCGCGATAGGTCTGAGCGCTCAACGCGGCTGTAGCGATCAAGAGGAGAGCTAAGACAATTAATCCATTCTTGAAAATGCGCCTCATGATTTTACTTCCCTTTCAGAATACCCTGTAAGGCCTTTCGACCGACAGGTTCTAATTTTCGGGCCCTGTCTTCTCCTTGCTCTCAGCGACCGGGCGGTATGGCCCGTCTCGCCGTAACTTTGTCTTTTTTCTTTAATTGGTCGGCCTCGGAACGGCTCAATCCTAAGAGCGCCCGGGCCGCTGGGCTGACGACGTTGTATGTGACGGGGACGGTGAAAACCGACTCCTCCCCATCCCTTGCCCTGACCTTCAAGGTCAGTTCCGATTTGAGCCACTTGGCCGTCTCATCGCCTCGGTAGCGCAGTGTAAAACCGGCTGCCGACATGGCGCTGATCTGGCGAGTGGACTCCTCCAACTCAAAGCGTTCCCGGTCGTATTCCAGACCGGTTACCTCAACAGCATCCGGCAGCCCGTTGCACACCCAAAGGGTGGCGCTTTGGCTTCCGCTGAAAAAGTGCATGCGTATTGCCGTCGGTCGCAGGTCCAAGACACCTTCAACCGGTTCAACCGGCCGACGCATCTGCCATAGTTTTTTGCGCGCCCCTCCCTGATCGGCAACCAGCACCCGCCAACCCTCGTCGCTCACAGCCCATTCCTCGCGCACCTTCCAATCGTAGAAGCCGTCTTGGATGAGGCGTTTGACTACGACGGTGACGGTGGCGCGTCCTTCGCTGCTCTCCACGGCCTTCAGGCTCCAGGAGCGAAAAGGCGGTTCGTGGCGGGCCAGGAAATTGGCCTGATTCTGGGGGGCGACCCAGGCCAGGGCCTGGATCTTTTCGCCCCGCAGCAGATGGTCCCAATAACTCTGGACTGCCTTCTCCAATTCGGCGTCACTGCTTTGGGCAGTAGCCGGCTGCAGGAGAAGCGCGCTGAGCAAGCTGATAGCGACAATCATTTCCAACCTCGGCGTGGCGCTCTCGTTCGTAGTGCCCGAGAGGCGCGACGAATGCTAGTTGTTGCTGGGCGGCATCGGATCGTCCGGCTCGTCGGGCGGATCGATCAAAGGAACACCGGCATTGGCGTCGAAGTCGAAGAACGTGGTCCCGACGTCGGGCTGCATGACGGTGGCCTGTGTGAAGGTCGAAAAGTCGGTTACGTTGGCCGTTCCTTGGACGCCGTCGAAGTTGGCCACAACCCAGCCATAGCCCAAAAAGTCGGTGGTATGGTTGAAGTCGATGGCGTGCTGCTCGTAGTCGGCGGCTGCCAGAATCTCGCTGAGCAGGACGCGGTAGGTGAGGCCCGGCGTCAGCGTGCCGTCCATGGTCAGCCCGACACCCGGCGAATCCGGAAGGGTTTCATAGACGATCATGTGCCCGAATTCGTCCCACAGGTAGAATTCCAACGTGCCTTCTAAGTCAGCGAAGGCCCCGTCGAAGACTTCCTGGATTCCCGGAGGGCCCGCCAAGGTGTTGGTGAAGGAAAGGGCCGAGTCCAGGCTGGCGGAAGGAACAGAGGCCAAGAAAACGGCGTGAATGGCACGCTGATCCGGCGTTGCCGAGTCCTGGAACATGGTTACTGCGTTGCTCGCTCCAGCCTTGCCGATGAGGCCGGCCTGAGCGGTGGCCTCGGTGACCGACCCAAGGGTCAGCATGGCCGCCCAGAGCAGAAAAATCCCGAGTTTTGTCTTCATCATTACATCCCCAATGAGTAACTAGCCGCCGTATCCTTACTTCGTTAATTAGAGAGCGGGAGCACCGGCGGCAGGCGCCCTCGACTCTTTGGAGTTCCTCTCTGCAAGCGCAAGCCTGATGTAGGTAACGGCGATTGCATTCCTACATTTTCACCAAGCTTGTCGAACCTTGGCTGTCCCCAATTTAAACGAGTCAGGGGGAAATCGCAAGGTAGATTCGAGGGAGTAGGGAATGAGTACACCCTCTACCCACTCTTTTCAAGAGTCAGGGGGCGATGCCAGTGAGGAATGAAGCATACCAGCTTTCTTCTCGGATGTAAAGTCGGGAATGAAGAATTAGAGCTTCTGTTGCAGGTAGGTTTGCAGGTTGCTGCCGGTGCCGGCCAGGTCGAGCTTTCGGCGGATGTTGCGGCGGTGGGTCTTGACGGTATCCACCGAGACGCCGAGGTGGTTGGCCACCTCTTTGCTGGTGAGGCCCTTGCGGACCATGGTGGCGACGCGGTATTCGGTCTGGGAGAGGGCGGAACTGATATCGAGATCGTCGCCGCCGCCCTTGGCCAGGTCATCCACATAATCGAGCAGAGCGGCAAACTCGGCGGCCACGCCTTTCAGCCCTTGCTTGGTCTCCAGCCATTCGCGCACGGGCTGGGTCAGGTGCCGCAAGCGGTTGACGATCCGCTGCTCCGACTCTTCCCGCGATTTCTCGATGTTGTGGGCCAGAACGGAAAGGGCCGTATTGGCGTCTTGCAGTTCCTGGTTGGCTCTTCTCAATTGCTGGGTCTTGCGGAAGAGGCTCTCCCGGCTTTGCCTCAGTTCCCGCAGGGACCGCCGGCGCTGCTTCTCGCTGCGCATGGCGTCCAGGGCTTGCTCGACCCTGTGTCTGAGAAATTCGAAGCTGAAAGGTTTCTCGATGAAGTCGAAAGCGCCTTCCCGCAGGACGTGCACGACGCTGTCCTTGTTGGCCATCCCGGTCACGACCAGGATCTTGCTGCGCGGACTGTGCTCGCGGATGACTGGAATCAACTCCAGACCCGACACCCCTGGCATGCAGAGATCGAGCATGACCAGATCGAAGGGATCTGACCGATGCAGGAGGTCTTCCAATTGCAAGGGCGAACTCAAGACCTGGGTCTGAAAACCCCAGCTCTCCATGGCTTCCTGCAGCAGTTCGCAGATGTGCTCTTCGTCGTCCACGATCAGCACCCGCACCTGCTCGCCTGTTGAAGGCGGACGGCTGGGCGCTCTCTCGCTTTCGACCTGTTGGGGAAGCGGATAGCTCATGGTTTTTCTGAGGCAATGCGGACGTTCATGGCGATGGTACCTACTTGATTACTCCTCTCCGGGTTTTATTTTTATCTCATGTCGAAATCCATTTGACGTCCATATCCCTTGCCTATGGCCGGATTCGTGGCCCGGAGGGGACACGCGAAGGCCGGTAGACAAAACTCAACCAGGTACTGGGAGAAGGCGTTCCTTGTTCGTCCAGGGCGCTGACCCGCCAACGAAAACGGGTGCCCTCGAGACTTGAGGAAGGCTGAAACTCGAGGTCTTTGGTTGCTACGGCGGAGTACTCGTCGGTGTCCTCGTTGATGATCTCGAGCAGGTAGGAGATCGCTCCCTGGGAAGCCTGCCAGGAAAACTGCGGCTGATCTGTGCCGATGACGCCCTGAGGAGCGACGACATGGGGAGCAGCCAGCGGCAGGATGCTGAAGTCCTGCCACAGGCTCCATTGGCCCGAACCCTCCGAACCGGCGGCGCTGATTCGCCAACGGTAATTGTGGCGGCGGGCCAGCGGATCGGAGGGGCGGAAGGATTCGCCGCCGGTGTCGGCGTCCACCACCAGGTGAGCCATGGTTTCGTCGTAGACTTCGAGGCGGTAGGACTCGGAGCCTTGCACCGGCTGCCAGGCGAAGAGAGGAGCGCTGTCCGTCACCTCGCCTCCGGGGGCCAACATTTGCGGGGCGGGCAGCGGCTCGCTGTCCTCGGGGGCTATGCACTGGGCCCGCTCCAGGCGCCGCGAGATGGATCCCAGGCTGCAATCCGAGAATCCCCTGGCGGAAGCGTCCACGATGGGCCACATGATGAAGCCCGATGGCGCGTCCTGGCAGCTTCCCGTTCCGTCGTGGCGGGCTCCCAGGTTGTGGCCGATTTCGTGGGCGGCCAAGACGATGCGGTGGGCGGTGCTGGAGAGGTCCTGAGAGATGGCGGTGGCATGGGTCGTGTTGCAGATGCCGCCGATGCGGGCGATGCCGACGGGGCCGTTGAGCTGACGTCCGGTGAAGAGGTGGGCCAGATCGTTGCCCGAGACCTGATCTGGCGAACTGAACTCGTCGATCAGCTCATCGGCGTCCGTGGTGGCGCTGACGCCATCCTGGGAGCGGCTGGTCCAGACCCGGGTCTCGGTGATGCGGAAGCTCAAACCCGTTTCACGTTCGTAGATGGCGTTGATTTGGTGAATGATGCTCTGGACACGGCTGGCCGTGGCCGATCTGTGGCGACCGTAGTAAAACGAATCTGCCACCAGCCTGATCTCCACTTCCCTGTCGCCTCCGCTCACCTCCAGCGAGCGAATCTCGTCCAACAAGCTTCTGGCCGCAGCCCCTCCCCGAGGCGGCTCAGTTTCCAGCGTGTCGTTTTCCAGCGAGTTGTACGATGCGGGGTCTAGAGCGCACTGGGAAGCCAGCCAGTCGATGTCTACGTCGCTGAGCCGGTAAACCACCAGGGGTCCCGGCCCTACGCCCGCGAAGAAGCGGTTTGCCGGCTCCAGCATGTAGGCCTCGTCTGACGTCAGGAGGATGCCTTCGAGTTCTTCTCCCAACAGGCTGAAGCGAACCTGGGAGCGGGGGTCGTCGCGCAGCTTCCCGCTCAAAAAGATGGCTTCGGGAGTCTCCTGGCGCAACGTTCCGTCCGCATGGACCCAGACGTTGCGGGCCCGGTCGGCAAACAGATCGGCCGGCCGCAGCAGCATCTCGAAATCATGGCCCCAGGCCGTCATACGGACCTGAAACGAGTCTTGGGGCTCAGATCGGCGCTGGTCGACCGACTGGGGTTCAACAGTGAGTTGCTCGACCCATTCAAAGTCGCGGGGAAGGTCGCGTCCCAGTTCCCGGGCCGCCCCGACACTCCCCGCAAGGCCGAGCAAGACAAGCGTCCAAATGACCGAATAACGGGGCCTCACGCACTTCATGATTTTCATATCGTGCGCGCGCCGATTTCGGATTGTGAGCCTGATCACCAGTTGCGGAGTGCGTTCGAAATATGGCGCTGCCGAGAATGCAGTCCTCTGCCATGACCAATGTTGGCCTCTCCGCCCCGGCGGCCTACAATGGTGCCTGTCGAAGGAGGAAATGGTGAGCGATCAAGAACGGAGTCAACCGACCAATCAGCAACGCCGCCGCCAGGCGCCCGACCGGAATCTGGCGCTCGACCTGGTCAGAGTTACCGAGGCGGCGGCGCTATCTTCGGGGCGCTGGCTGGGCAAGGGAGAAAAGAAGTCCGGGGACCGAGCCGCCGTAGAAGCCATGCGCCTCTTCTTCAGGACGGTCGGTATCGAGGGACGAATCGTTATCGGCGAGGGTGAGAAAGACCAGGCGCCCATGCTCTTCAACGGCGAAGAAGTGGGAAACGGTAAAGGGCCGGCGGTGGACGTCGCGGTCGACCCGGTGGAAGGGACCAACCTGCTGGCATTGGGGCGTCCCAACGCCATCGCCGTGGTCGGACTCTCGCCCAAAGGCACGATGTATGATCCCGGGCCCAGCTACTACATGCAGAAGCTGGTGGTTCCGTCTCAAGCGCGCCATGTGGTCGATTTGGACGCGCCGGTGCAGGAGAATTTGTCCCGCACCGCCCAGGCGCTGGGCAAGGACGTGGCCGATCTGGTGGTTTTCGTGCTCGACAAGCCGCGCCATAAAGGACTGATCGGCCAGATCCGCCAGGCGGGGGCCAGCATCCAGCTGCACACCGACGGCGATGTGGCCGGCTCGCTGATGGCGGTCGATCAATCGTCCGAGGTCGACATGATGATGGGAACCGGCGGCACGCCCGAGGGCGTGCTCTCGGCCTGCGCCATTCGTTCAACAGGCGGAGAGATGCTGGCCCGCCTCGACCCCCAGAGCGACCAAGAGCGCAACCGGTTGCGCGAGTCCGGAATCGATCTCAAGCAAATCCTCAACGTCGAGAAGCTGGTCGCCAGCGACGATACGTTCTTCGCGGCCACGGGAATCTCGGGCGGCACCTTTCTGCGCGGCGTCCGCTACACGGGACGCGGCGCCTCCACCCACTCGCTGGTGCTGCGGGGCCGTTCAGGGACCGTGCGCTACATCGAATCGCATCATCGCTTCGAAAAGCTGATGAAGTACAGCGCCATCGACTACGAGCCCTGATGCCGGCCGCCTGCTCATCGACTCGGGGTCGGCCGCGGTGCTAAGCTTGTCCGATGTTTAGAGCCTCATCCTGGCCGCTCATTTTCTCCCTGACCCTCCACTCATTCCTCGCGGGCTTCCATGGGACGGCCCAGGATTCGCCTTATTTGAAGTCAGCTCTGCAGGCGGGAGATTGGCTCAAGGCGAATCGGATTGCCAGCGAGCACGGCAGCTTGTGGATGATCGATCCCGCCGACCCCAAGCGCAGCGCCACCAACCTCTATTCGGGAAGCAGCGGGGTGGTGCTCTACTTTCTGGAACGCTATCAATTGACGGGCGAGCGGGAATCGCGCGAGATCGCCTTGAGCGGCGCCGACTACCTGATGGCTACGCTTCCAAGCCGCCCCCAGGATGTGCAGGCCGGGCTCTACACGGGCATTTCCGGAGTCGGATTCGTTCTCCTGGAAACCTACCGCGTCAGCGGCGAGGAGAAATACCTGGAAGGCGCCCGCCTGGTCTTGTCGCTTCTGGAGGAGTCGGCCCGCAACGTCGGCAAGGGCGTTGATTGGGGACCTTCGACGGATATCATCAGCGGCAGCGCCGGCACCGGGCTTTTCCTGCTCCATGCGGCCCGCGAACTGCAATCGCCCTCGGCCCGCCGGCTGGCCGCCCAGGCCGGGGAGCGCCTTTTGGAGTTGGCAAGGCCCGACCAGGGCGGACAGAAATGGGCCATGAGAGAGGATTTTCCGCGGCTCATGCCCAATTTCTCCCACGGTACCGCGGGCATCGCCTACTTCCTGGCCATGCTCTACAAAGACACCGGACAGAGGGAGTTTCTTCAAGGGGCCATCGAAGGAGCCCGCTATCTGCAAGCCGTAGCCAGGACATTCGGCAACGGTGAGGCCTGCCTCATCTTTCACCACGAACCGGAAGGCGAAGAACTTTTTTACCTCAGTTGGTGCCATGGCCCGGCGGGGACGGCCCGGCTCTTCTACCTTCTGCACCAGGTTAGCGGCGAGGCGGAATGGATGGAGTGGGTACGTCGCCTGGCCCGCGGCGTTCGCGAAAGCGGGATTCCCGAGAAGCAGACGCCCGGCTACTGGAACAACGTCAGCCAGTGCTGCGGGGCGGCGGGAGTGGCCCAGTTCTTCCTCAACCTCCACCAGGCCGCCGGACGCGCCGAAGATCTTTCCTTCGCCCGGCTCATGGCCGACGCCCTGTTGGAGAAAGCCACTGTGAAGGACGGTCAAGCCCGCTGGGTGCAAGCTGAGCACCGCGTCCGTCCCGAACTGTTGCAGGCTCAGACCGGCTACATGCAGGGTGCCTCCGGCATCGGGCTGATGCTCTTCAACCTGCACCGCCAGCAAAGCGGCCTCGAGCGCGGCATCGTCCTGCCCGACAATCCCTTTTAGTCAGCGTCCTGCGGACACGAAAAAGCCCGCCGCAACGGGCGGGCTTGGGAAAATGGCGGCTGGCGCCGCGGCCGATCGGACCTAGCCGGATACCTGAGCGCTGGTGTCGCGCTGCTTGGGCACCGACAACTGGCCCACCACGAATCCGCGTCCAACCTTGGTCACGATCAGCTCATAAGGCTTGTCGTAGCCCTTGACGTAGAACTCGATGGGCACGTTGACGGGCACCTCTTTTCTCTGGATCCGCCGTCCGTCGACTTGAATCTCGATCTTGTAGTGCTGGTCGTCGAAATCGGTATTCTTCAGATCCAGCGCCACATCGACGATCTTCATGACCGCGCCCTTTTTCTCCAACTCGAAGTCGTAGATGTCGCGGGCGAAGGTGTCCTTGAAGGCGCTCAAGTCGCCGGCGGTGGCTTCGGCCCGTTGAGAGACGCGGGTCAAGTCGGCGCGGGTGTTCTCAAGGTCGGCGCGGTTGCGGCCGGTGACCTCGCGCAGTTCGCCGATCTTGTTTTGAGCATCGCCGACGTCCTTGCGGATTTCGCTGGTCTGATTCTCCAGCTCCTCCACTTCGGACTTGTCGGCCTTTTGAAGATTGATGGCCTGCAGATCGCGTTGTTGCTGCTGCTGCTCGTTGGTCAACTCGTCGGCCTTTTTCTCAAGGGTGTCGACCTTGGATCTGGCTTGACCCAACTCGCGGCGCTGGCTCTGGATCTTTTTCTCGCTTTCCGAGAGCCCCTCCTGCAGAGTTCCGATAGTCTCCTTCGACTGGACCAAGTCCTCGCTGACCTCGGCCAACTGCTGCTGACTGGTGCTCAGGTTCTGGTGCAGAAGATCGAGCTGCTGCTGAGAGTAGTAGATGTAGTATCCGAGGCCGCCGAGCAGGATTACGGCCACGGCAATGAGCACATACTTGGTGGCGTTGGAGCCCCCGCCGTGGTTGCCCCCGCCGCCGCTGGGGCTTGAAGGGCCGTTCCCGGAATCGCCGCCCTTGGCGCGGGCTTTATTCTTGCCGCCGCGTTCGGGGCGATTGACCCTGGCGAACAAGGGATCTTGAATTCCTTTTAAGTCGTCCCCACTCATATTTCTATTCCCTCCAAAAGTCCTGTTCACAACCGCTCGCGGCTTCCGCTTCACTTCCCGAGCGGATGATTTCCTGGCCTCTTTGTCCGGTTTTTGCCCGGCTGCGTCACTAATAGATTCCGCCTGCTGTAAAATGTTTCAAATGAAGTCGACAGGCGGTTCTCTCCGCATCCTGCACGAAGAGAACTATTATACATTGGATTTTGCATCCCAGGGCTGGTTGGCAGCCCATATGGTGCAGTACCTCGACCGCGTCTACGAGGCAGACAACCGCGCCTCGGCCTTGGTCAAGCTGCTGGGCCTGGGAATGCGCATCGGAAATCAGCGTCCTCCGCGCAGGCCCGGCATTCACTGGGTTGACGTCGATCTGGCCAATCGGCTGCTGGAGTCCAACTCAGACTTCATCCGCAAGGCCGTTGACCAAGAACCCGTATCTGAGGACGAGCCCTACAGCCCGCTGGCCTTGCGGCGTGTCCACCAGGTGCTGGACCGCTACGATTTCACCGTCAAGCTGTTCTGAAGAGTTCATTTCACCCAAGGAAGAAGCCCCTTTGAAGCTCGTCGCCCAGGCTCCTACGCGCATCGATTTGGCGGGAGCCACACTGGACATCCATCCCCTTTATCTCTTTCAAGGCGGCGGGTTGACCATCAACGCCGCCATCGACCTGACCACCGAAGCGGTCCTGCAGGAGCGCGACGATGAGGCAATTGTCCTCCATTCGCTTGACCTTGAGAGCACGGTCGAGGCCGATTCGCTGCAGGAGTTGGAGAGGCTGGCATCGGATAACGCTTTGCCGCTGCTGGTCAATATCGTGAGGTTCTACCGTCCCAAGGGCGGATTCTCGCTGACGACCCGTTCCAATGTACCGGCGGGTTCGGGACTGGGCGGCTCTTCCTCTCTGCTGATCGCCGTCAGCAGCCTGCTGGTGCAGCGCCACAACCTGCCCATGAGCAAACGCCAAATCATCGATTGCGGAGCCGACATCGAGGCCATGACCATTGGCATCCCCACCGGCAAGCAGGACTACTACCCGGCAGCATTCGGCGATATCTCGGCTCTTCACTTCAGTATCGGGCAGGAGCGGCGCGAGGCCTTGACACTATCGGCGGCCTTTCGCCGCCGGCTGGCGCAGAGCCTGCTGCTGGGATACTCCGGCGCCTCGCGGTTCTCCGGCGCCAACAATTGGGACGTTGTCAAGCGCAGCATCGGTCGGCGCCAACAGATGCGGCCCCTGCTCAAGCGCATCGCGGAAACGGCTCATGAGCTGCGACAGGCGCTTGTCGATGAAGACTTGCCGCGGATGGGCCGCTGTCTGCGACAGGAGTGGGACCACCGGCGGCAACTGGCCCAGGGCGTCTCCACCCCCCGGGTCGAGATGATTTTCGAGCGGGCCAAAGAAGCGGGAGCCTGGGCCGGCAAGATCTGCGGAGCCGGGGGAGGCGGATGCTTCATCGTCTTAGCGCCGCCTGACCGCCGTGATCAGGTGGCCGCTGCGTTGGAGGAGGCCGGCGGGCGTCTCATGGATTTTCAGATCGACCGCTCCGGAGTCAAAGTTTGGGAGGAAGAGTCTTGAGCCTGCCCCGATTCCGCCGCCCGCAAGACTCGCCACTAAAGAGGTTTTCTGAGATACTCGAAGACCATGGCCGTGGAGCTGGAAAGCTGTCCCAATTGCCGCTATGCGCTTTTGGAGAAGCGGGCCTACTGCCCTCACTGCGGAGAGCGATTGTCATACACCGGCTGGCAAAAGGCCGCGGCTTGGTTGGTCTTAATCCTCTTCCTGTGGGGATTGGCCCGCTGCAACTTGGAGATGTTCCAGCGGCTCGACCATATGGGCGACGGCCAGGTAGAATCCCAGTCCGCGCCGTTGCCCTGAAGGAGATGCGATAAGGAAGATGGCCAGGGAGGTGCTCCATCACGGCGGCATCGCGTTCGAGTCGGCTGAACGCAGCGACACCGGGTTGGTGCGAAAAAACAACGAAGACAGTTTGGTCATTTCACCCCAACACGGTCTCTTCGGGGTATGCGACGGCATGGGCGGGCATGCGGCCGGCGAAGTGGCCAGTTCGTTGGCCTCGGAAGCCTTGAACGAGGCCGCCAGCAATCATTCCAAAAAGCCGCTGGACCTGCTTCGCCAAGCCGTAGAGCGGGCCAACCGCAGCATTTTCGAGACACAGGCCCGCAACCCCCAGTACCGCGGCATGGGAACCACCATAACCGCCCTGCTGCTGGACACTCCCCAAAGCTGGATCGTTCACGTAGGCGACAGCCGCATCTACCGCTGGTCCTCCTCCGAAGGCCTGCAACAGCTCAGCGTCGACCATTCTCCCGTCTACCGCCTCTATCAACAGGGCATGCTGGATAAGGATCAACTGCGCCGCCATCCTCACAAGAACCTGCTGGACCGTTCCTTGGGGGTGATGCCCACGGTCGAACCCGACGTCTTTCCCATCGAGTTGCAGTCCGGTGACGTGTTTCTGCTCTGCAGCGACGGGCTTACCGACGAATTGTCAGACCGTGAAATCGCCGAGATACTTGAGGGCGACGACCTGCAAGAGTGCGCCGAGCGGCTGCTGGCTCAGGCCAAGGCCACCGGCGGACGCGACAATATCAGCCTCATTCTGCTGCGCATTGTCGAGATGGAAAACCCGGCGTCATGAATGAGAGGCGGAGGCCTCGGCTGGGGCGGGGCGGCGCGACGAGGACTGGCGGGCGGCGCGCAAGGTGGCCCGAGCCAGCAGGTCGACGGAATCGAACAGCTTCAAGCGGGTGCTGAGGTCCTCTTCCACCAGCCCCAATTCGGTGCAGCCGAAGACGGCCGCCTGGGCACCGTGGGAGGCGAGGTTGGCCAAGGCCTCCTGCAAGAGCCGGGTCGCCTTTGCGAAATGGGCGTGGCCGGCCTTGAGCAGATCGATGCTCTTTTGCACGTCTTCCTGCATGTGGGCGTCGGGCAAGATCAACTCCAGCCCGCGACGTTTGAGCGGTTCCTGGTAGAGTCCATGGCGGATGGTGGAGCGGGTCCCCAGCAGTCCCACCCGTACACCCTTTCCCATCTCCTGCAGGATCCCTTGCGCCGTCTCCTCTACGATATGCAGCAGTTGCACCCCAGGCGGCAGGGCCCGCTGCATGTCGTCAAAGAAATAATGGGCGGTGTTGCAGGGAATGGCGATGACTTGGGCGCCCCAGCGGCTGAGATCGCTCACCGCCTTAACCAGATCCGGAATGGGCGAAGGACCGGTTCCGGCCAGGTAGTTGCTGCGGTCAGGGATTTGGCAGGGACTGTAGAGAATGACCTTGAGATGATCTTGGTCGATGCTGGCGGGAGTGAGCTCGATCAACCTTTGGTAGAAGGAACATCCCGCTTCGGGGCCCATGCCCCCCAGGATGCCGACGGTTTTGTGCACTTCGATTCGGCTCTCCAAGGCTGTTCTTGCAGCCTCCAACCTTGACAGCCCAGAGGGATGCCCTACTCAGGGCGAACGTTGCACTTGCGCAAGAACTTCTTGTCCTGTTCGGTCAAATTCCACTTGCGAGGCGGGGCCTTCCGCCTGCGAGCAGGAACCAGTTGAGTCTGGGCTTTGTCTCTTTCATCCTTGGCCATGATCTCACTCGCTCTCGAGGGTCATTGAATCATCGGCCTCTGACGAGGACCTGTTCATCGAGCCTCTGTTCTATCCTAAACGACGCCTCGCAAAGGAAAAAGTTCTAGATAAAATCATACTTGCCCTCCTTTCCGCAGCCTTTTTAGGAGATCCCTGGTCCGAACATAGATGCCGGGGGCCTCGCTTTCACGTGGTCCCGCCACGTTGAGCGTCTGGACTGGGTTGCTCTTGAGCCAGTCCCTGATCGTTTCAGCGGCAGCGTGGTCGTCCAAGTCCTGGCAAAGGTGGGGACGGCCGTAGAGGAGCGCCATTTCCAGGGTCAAGTCGGTGCCCTTGGAACGAGCCGCTCCCAAGGTGAGGAGGAGGGTGGCGTCGGAGTCCCGCACGTTCCACTCGGTGCGCTGGGCCGGGTCGGGCGAGGGGGTTTCCCGCAGCGGGTAGCGGGGGCTGATGGTTCCGTCTTCGGCTTGACGGCGCCGGGGACACCACCCTCCCGACTCCAATCCGGCCTCTGACGCCCAGTCCAAGGCGGCCCTGTCGACGCCGCTTTGGCCTCCCGAAACAACCTTCCTTAACCCTTCTTCGCACATGACTTGCTACTTGGACGCATCGGCCTCGCCGAGGAAAAGATTTAGGGCCCTCCTTGGTTGCTAATCACCCCTGGGCTTGTAGAAGGGATTGCCGTCCGGCTTTTGGCGGCCCAGGTAGATGGCGCTGTAGTGCTGGTAGTTGCGGGCGTGTCGGCGGATGTCCTCGACTTCATCATCGCTCAACTGCCGGGCCACGCGGGCCGGGGCTCCCAGCACCAGTGAGCGGGGAGGGATCTCGACGCGCGAGGTGAGCAAGGCCCGCGCTCCCACGATGCTGTCGCGTCCGATGACGGCGTGATCGAGGACGACCGAGCCGATGCCCACCAGTACATTGTCTTCGATGGTGCAGCCGTGAATCACGGCGCTGTGTCCGATGGTGACGCCCTTGCCGATGAGAGTCGGGGCGCGGCCGTTGGTGACGTGAACCACGGCGTTGTCCTGTACGTTGCTGGCTTCTCCGATTCGGATCCAGTTGACGTCGCCGCGCAGGGTTGCGTTGAACCAGACGCTGGCGCCGCGTCCCAGTGCCACGTCACCGATGACTTCGGCCGAGGGGGCGATGAAGTTGCTCTCGTCAAAGCGGGGGCTGACGCCTAGAAACTCCCGGATCATGTCATCTCAGTCGATCTTGAAGACGCGCAGCTTGTTGTCGCGCTCGTCGGTGACGTAAGCGAACTGCTCGTCGCTGGAAAGCTGCACGTCGATGGGCTTTTTGCCGGCTTTGACCGAAGCCAGTTTCTGCAGTTGGGGCGAGTAGACGCTGAGCATTCGCTGGCCCGTCTCCACCACGAAGAGGCGTCCCTTGGAATCGACCGTCATGGAGAAGGGTTTCTCGCCCACCGGGACGCGCCGGGTCTCTTTGAGGTCGAGGACGTCGATCACGGAAAGGTCGTTGGTGTCGGCGTTGGAGACGTAGAGGGTGGTCCCATCTTTAGAGAAGGCCAAGCCGTTGGGCTTGAGTCCGACGGGGATCTGCTTGATGACTTCGCGGGTATTGGTGCCCAGCACCCAGACATCGTTCGATCCGGCGCAAACTACGAAAAGGCGGTCGCCCAGGGGAGAGACGGCGGAGGCCATGGGCGTAACCCCGATGTCCTTGCTGGCCACGATGCGGTGGGTGGCGGTGTCGATGAAATCGATGCGCCCGATTTTCCCGCGTCCGTAGTTGGTGACGAAGGCTTCCAGTCCGCCGGGAGAGATGGTGATGTTGCTGGGCCGTCCGCCCACCTTGATGTCGTCGATGATCTGTCGGGTCTCGGCGTCGATGACTTTGACCAGTCCTCTGCGGTTGGTCACGAAGAGCTTGTCCCCCGAGGGGGTGACGGCTACGCCGATGGGTTCGTATCCGCCGTAGAAGTCAGCCCGAATTTGTCGGCTTGATTCATCGATAACCACCACTTCGTCGCTGGCGAAGCAAACCACGTAGATGATTCCCGAAGCCGTGTGCAGGGCCGCGTAAAGCGGTGCTTTGCGGACCTTCACCTCATCGACCTGCCTCAGGTTGATAGCCTGCATCAGGCAGGTCATCGAGAAGAGGGCGATGAGAGCGATCAATGTTCTGCGCATAAGTCCTCTCCCTAAATGGGTGCTCCGGCCTAACAATGGCGGGCCTCATGAGCCAGCAAGGTATTCTTGACCAGGTGGGCGATGGTCAGAGGCCCCACTCCGCCGGGTACGGGAGTCAAGGCTCCGGCCCGCCCCAACGGCTCCCGCGGGTGGACGTCCCCCACCAGGGCATAGCCCTTGTCCTGGAAGCGCTTGAAGCGCTCGGAGTCCTCTCCGAACAGTTGCATGGCTTCTTCCCGGTCTTCGATGCGGTTCATTCCGACATCGATCACGGTGGCTCCCTCTTTGATGAAGTCGCGCCCCACCAGCGCGGTGCGTCCCACCGCCGCCACCAGGATATCGGCTCGGCGGCAAACCTGGGCCAAATCGCGGGTCCGCGAATGGCAGATGGTGATGGTGGCATGGCTGTGGAGCAACAACATGGCCATGGGTTTGCCCACGATATCGCTGCGTCCCACGATGACGGCGTGGGCGCCTTTGACGGCGATCTTCTCCATGCGAAGCATCTCCATGATGCCCATGGGCGTGCAGGGAGCCAGGGTGAAATCGCCGGTGCACAGGCGCCCCACGTTGACGGGGTGAAACCCGTCGACGTCTTTGGAGGGATCAACCGCCTCCAGCACCAGCTTCTTGTCGATGTGCCTGGGCAGCGGGAGTTGTACCAGAATCCCGTCGACTTGATCGTCCAGGTTGAGCCGGTTGATGACCTGCAGCAGTTGGGCCGTGCTGATGGATTCATCAAGGAGCACGCGCTCTCCGCGGATGCCCAGTTCCTGGCAGGCCTTGGTCTTGCTTTTGACGTAGACCTTGGAAGCCGGATCGTCACCCACAAGGACCACTGTCAGACCGGGTGAGAGCTTCTTTTCTTCGATTTCCCGGCCCACTTCTTCGCGGATGCGGCGGCCGATTTCTTTTCCATCGAGGATACGGGTTTCCATAGGTGTCGGCTCCTGCTTTCGAGTGCAAGATGGTATCACGACCAGCACCTTGAACCGAACATCGGGACCCTGCCAGGGGCTTCAGTCCAACTCGCTTCTCAGCAGATCGCGGATGCGCGGAAAGGAGTCCAGCGCCTGGACCGAGCGCAGGGCCCGTTGCAGGCTGCCGCGGACGTATTGTTCGTAGATGAAGTTTTCCCGCACGACGATCTGGTAGGCGTAGGTCCCCAGCGCCTTGAGCAGGCGCTGAACCGACATCAGCTCGAACTCGCGCAGGAAGTCTTCCTCTGGAACCGGTTGGGGCGAGCGGCTGCGGTAATAGGAGACCAGACTGGAGAGTTCCGTCTGGGGGAGATCGATGGAGTCCTTCAGCAATGAGACCAGGTCGTAGGTCAACGGCCCGCGACGTGCGTCCTGAAAATCGATGAGGAAGAGCCGGTCTTCATGCAGCATGAGGTTGCGGACGTGATAGTCGCGGTGGCAAAGGCGCAGGGGCCGGCGGGAGAGCTCCTGGGCCAGATCGTCGAATTCCTCTTCCAGGGCTACGCCTTGGGTCAGCGAGAGCTTGCGGTAGTGGTCCACGTAGTAGCGCTTGAAGAAACGCAGCTCCCAGCGCAGTTTCTCCTCGTCAAAGGCCAGGTGATAGGCGGTCCAGTGGGGGCGCAATGCCCGCGTGCCTTCCTCCTGAAGTGTGACCATATGATCGATGGCGCGACGGAAATAGGCCTGGCGCTCTTGAGGCGAGGCCTTGACGAGGCGCTTTTTCAGGGTTTCGTCGCCCAGGTCTTGCTGCAAGACGATGCCATGCTCGCCGTCCAGCGCCAGCATGCGGGGAACCGGAAGGCCGATCTCGGTGAGCAGATCATAGACCTGCTTATAGGGGAATTCCCGCGCGTTGAAGGGTTCGGGGTAGGCGGCCAGGATGAAGCTCTCGCCGTTTTCCCGCACCAGGCGGTAGTACTGGCGGGAGGAAGCGTCTCCCACCAGCTTGCTGATCGAGTATTGGTCGCCGCGCGATCCGAAGCGGTCGCGTACGAAGGCCATCAGCCGCTGCTGAATGGGCGGGAAGTCAGAATCGGATCGCGGTTTCATGTTTCCAAGGGCCATATCATGTTTCCGTCTACTTCCTGGAGCGGTCGACGGCCGGGCGGCAGTTCCTCCAGCCGAGGCGTCACGATGACGTCGCTCAAGCGGCTGCCCGCCGCCAAGCGGACTCCGCAAGCCGCCACCACGCGCTCCAGGTTGCAGCCGCGTCCCACCTGCACATCGGACCAGAGGATGCATTCCTGAAGCAGGCAGCCGGAACCGATGCGGGCATCGGAGGCCGCCACCACGGCTCGAGCTCGAGCCGCCTCTCCCATCGGCCCCAGGGTGTCCAGCCCGCGGCGGCCCAACACCTCCAGGGAGCGGCGCAGGTAGCGCTGCGGCAGGCTGCACTCGCACCAGTAATCCCGGCTTACGTGCCCGTAGATGGGGCGTCCGCTCTCGATGAGGCCAGGCAGTATGTCCTTGACCGTGTCCGAGAACCCCTCGGGGATGTTCTCGACGTACTTGCGATCCAGAATCTGAACGCCGCTGAAGACGTACGGATGCTGCTTCCCCTTGTCCGGAGCGGGACGACCGAAGCCTGTCACCCGGCCCTCCTCGTCCAGGTAGACGGGATTGTACCCTCCCTCTCTGAAGGGAACGACCACCAAGGTGACCCAGGCCCGACGCCGGAAGTGGCTGTCCAGCGCCTGAGTCAAGTCGAGTTCGAAGTAGATCTTGCCGTTGCTGACCACCAGGGTATCGGCTTGACTGTGCTTGACTGCGTTGGCAATGCCGCCGGCCGTGCCCAGGATTTCTTGCTCGGGCCAGTAGCGGATGGCCATGCGGCTGGTCCGCACCGCTTCGCGCACGCTCTCAGGCAGGTGGTGCAGGTTGACGTGAATCAGCGAAATGCCGCTCTGTTCCAGCAAGTCCAGCGAGTAGCGCAGGAGGGGGCGGTTGAGGAAGGGAATAGACGGTTTGGCACGTAGAGCCGTCAGAGGAAACAGCCTGCGTCCGTATCCCGCAGCCAACACCATGCCTTCGATTGTGCTCACCGGCTTTCCCCTGGCGAGGGCTGGTCGGGATAGAGGAGGTACTTGTGGCGGATGCGCTTGAACTGCTCCAGCGGTTGGGCGAAGGAGGCCTCCATCTCTTCCAGCGGACGGCCTTGTTCGATCATGCGGCGCAAGTCGGCATCGCCCAGCAGGATGTCGATGGGCAGCTTCTCGTACTCGTACTCGTAGGGCGGCTCCTTCCAGGCGAACTCGTCCGGCGCCAGTTCGCGGTAGGCGCGCAGCAGGGCCAGCCCGGTGCGAAAGGGCCGAAAGGCTCGCCAGTCCTGCACGTGAATCTGCACGCCGCCCACCATCTTTCCGGCCCACTTGTGAAAAGTCGGTATGAACCAGAGAGGACGCAGCGCCGCTCCCGGCAACTCGAAGCCCTGCAGACGGCTCGCCAGTTGCTTGGGATTGACCCAGGGGGCGCCGCTGATTTCGAAGGGACGGGTGGTGCCCCGGCCCTCCGAGACGTTGCTGCCTTCAAGCAGGCAAAGTCCGGGATAGACCCAGGCCGTGTCGGGAGTGGGCATGTTGGGGGAAGGCATCACCCAGGGCAAGCCGGTTTGCCCCCAGCTCATGGAGCGCTGGTAGCCCTCCATCTCGACGACCTCCAGCCGGCATCCCAAGGCGTATTCGCGGTTGAAAAGCCGCGCCAGTTCGCCCACCGTCATTCCGTGGCGGGCGGGCAGCGAATAAAGCCCCACGAAACTGCGGCACTCCGGTCGTACCAGGTTCCCCTCCACCGCCTGTCCGCCCACGGGGTTGGGACGGTCGAGGACGACGAAGCGCTTGCCGTTTTCGGCGCAAGCCTGCATGGCCAGCGCCATGGTGTAGATGAAGGTGTAGTAGCGGGCGCCTACGTCCTGCACGTCGAAAATCAGTGCGTCCACCTGATCGAGCATTTCCGGAGTTGGCTTGCGGGTCTCTCCGTAAAGGCTGAATACGGGCAGGGAGGTCTCGGGGTCCCGGTAGGACTCCCATTCGATCATGTTGTCCTGAGTTTCGCCGCGGGCGCCGTGTTGAGGGCCGAAAAGAGCGCTGAGACGGATCTGGGGCGATTCCCAAAGGAGGTCGGCGGCATGGCGCAGTTGGCGGTCGACGCTGGCTGGATTGCAGATCAATCCCACTCTCTGCCCGCGCATTGAGGCCGGCGGGCGGCGCAGGAACACTTCCAGTCCGCTGGCAACGCTCATCGTTCTTCGTCCGCCAGGGCGCGCGGAGGCGCCGTTTCTATGCCTTGAGGGATGGCGGTCATGCGCAGGGGGCGGGGTCGTTCGATCAGCTTCCACTTGGCGGCCAGCTCGTAGTAAGTCTCAAGCCCCTTCAGATTGTCTTCGTCCAGCGAGTAGTCGAGGTTGCAGCTCAAGTAGTGGAATACCTCTTGAGGATTCAGGCCGAGCTTGCGGGCATAGAGTCGGGAAATCTCCGGCAGTTCCTGCAATCCTTGCCGGCGCGACTCGTAGAAGCAGCGGGCCTGCTCGCCCAAGGCGGCATCGCGGCGCACGGCCCAGAAAGCGAAGACAAAAGGCAGACCGGTGTGGCGAAACCACTCGTTGGCCAAGTCGTAGACCAAACGATGCCGGGTATCGACCCGCAGGGCCGGATTGCCGATGATCAAAGCCGCGTCGAATTCCTGCAGCATGCCTTCGGGGTCGGGCTTGCGGGGGACGAATTCAGCCTGTGGATTCCCGTAGAACTCGTTGAGCAGCACCCGCAGCAGCGCTACCGAAGTGCGCGATGAGGTGTCGACGGCGATACGTCCCACCTCGTTCATGGGCTTGCTGCTGACGAAGATGACGCTCTTGACCTCGCGTTTGGAGGCGATGGAAATGCCCGGCAGGACGGTGAGGCCGGGAATGCGCTGGTATTCGATGACGGGAATCAGGCCTACGTCGGCTTCCCCTTCCCGCAAGTGGCGGGCGCACTGGGAAGGCACGTCTGAAAGCAGGCGGAAGCGCCCGCGGGCTGAGCCTTGGGTGAATCCCCACTGAAGCGGGATGGCGTTGAGAAAATCGATCAGCGATAAGCGCAGAGTCATCAACAAAAAGTCCCCGGAAATCTCGCAGATTGCGCCGCCAGCAACGTTATAGGTAATGCGATGCAAGATCAAGCCTTCAACCTGCTGGCGCTGACGCTGGTTCCCGGACTGGGCCGACGGCGGCTGGGCAGAATGCTGCGCCAGGTGCCCGATCCGGGGCGCGTTTTGCGCATGAAGCGGCGTCAGTTGCGGGAGTTTGGACTCAGCGCGGAAATCAGGGCCTACATCGCCAGCGGATGCCCCCAGGCCAGGGCCGAGGAAATGCTGGCGCGTTGCCGGCGGCTGGGTATCCGGCTGCTCTGCCGCGATGACGACGACTATCCGCCGCGGCTGCGCCAGACCCACGACTCGCCCCTGCTGCTCTACGTCAAGGGCGACGTGAAGTGCCTGGGCGATCCGGCTGTGGCCATCGTGGGCTCGCGTTCGGCCTCGGTTTACGGCTTGCAGATCACGACCTGGATGGCCCGCGAGCTGGCGCGCAGCGGACTGGCCATCGTCAGCGGACTGGCGCGGGGAGTGGATGCCCGCGCCCACCAGGGCTGCCTGCAGGCAGAGGGCCGCACCATCGCCGTGCTGGGAAACGGGCTGGACATCGCTTATCCTCGCGAAAACCGCGCCCTTCAAGAGCAAATCGCCCGACACGGCTGCCTGCTCTCCGAGTATCCTTGCGGCACCCATCCCGCTCCCTCCAACTTCCCCGTCCGCAACCGCATCATCAGCGGACTTTCGCTGGGCGTCCTCATCACTCAGGCCGACCGCCGCTCCGGTTCCCTCATCACCGCCCGCATGGCGCTGGAGCAGGACCGCGAGGTGTGGGCGGTGCCCGGCAATATCACCGATTCCAAGTGCCTGGGGAGCAACGACCTCATCCGCCAGGGCGCCGTGCCCGTTCTGGAAGACGGAGACGTGTTGGAGTCGCTCCACCCCGAGATCCTGTGCGGTCTGAGAGAAGGCCTGCAAGCGCCTCAATCAGAAGGCGACGCCAGGGCCCGGTCCAGTCCTTCTCCCCTGCCGCCGCCCCCGCCCGACAGTTCGGCCGGGCGCCTGCTGGAGGAGTTGTCGCTGGACAAGGCTTCTCACTTCGACAAGCTGCAACAGAGCACCGGCTTCTCGCCCTCCCGTCTCAACGAGTTGCTGCTTTCGCTGGAGATGGACGGGCACATCGAGTCCTACCCTGGGCGGCGCTATTCGCGTCGCATGTAGCCTCTCCCGGATAGTGGAGCCGAGCCGATTTCTTGAAGCTGGGGCGCTGGGATAGGATAGGAGCGTGAGCATAAAGACGCCATCTCTTTCCAACCGCGCCCTCGATCTGCCGCGCAGTTCCATCCGCCGCCTGTTCAACGCCGCCAAGGCCCTGGAAGCCCAAGGCCATGAAGTCTATCGCCTGGATATCGGCGATCCCGACTTCGAAATGCCTCCCCGTATCGGCGATGCGGTCACCCAAGCCCTGCGGGAGGGGGAGACTCATTACAGCCCCACCTTCGGCATTCCCCCCTTGCGGGGCGCCATCGCCCGCCATCTCCGGCGGCGCGGGCTGGACGTCGACGATTCCCGCATCGTGTGCAGCCAAGGCGCCACTCAGGCCTTGCATGCTGCGGTACTCTCGGTGTGCGATGCCGGTCGGTCGGTGCTCTACCCCCAGTGTTACTTCCCCAACTACATGCAGCAGGCCGCCCTCACCGGGGTGCGTCCACTCTTTTATCCGCTGGACGACGAGTTCCAGCCCATCCTCGGCCGGCTGGAAGACATCCGCGACGAGAGGCTGCAAGCCATCCTCATCAATTCGCCCAGCAACCCCACAGGAGCTGTCTTCCCTGCCGATACCATTCGCCGCCTTTACGACTTCGCCCGGCGGCGCGGCCTGTGGATCATCTCGGACGAGGCCTATGTCGACTTCGTCTTTAAGGGAGAAACCCTCTCGCCGCTGCAGATCGACTTGCAGGCCGACCCCGAAGAACGCAGGGTACTGGCCGTTTACAGCTTCTCCAAGAGTTTCGCCGTGACGGGACTGCGCATGGGCTGGACAGTGGCTCCTAATCCCGAGGTGGCGCTTTCTTTGGCCACCGTCAACGAACCGCTGACGGGATGCCTGACCACGCCGCTGCAATGGGGAATGGTGGCGGCGCTCTCCCAGGACGACAGCGGGGAGCGCCGCCGCCAGCTCGCCGGACGCCTGCAACTGGCCCTCGAAATCCTGCGTGCTGAAGGATTGCGGGTGCGCGCGCCTCATGGAGGCATGTTCTTTTTCATGGACGTCTCGGCCACCGGAATGGACGGAGACACCTTCGCCGACCGGCTTCTCGAGGAGGAGAGGGTGGCGGTCGTTCCAGGCAGCGGTTTCGCGCTGGTTCCCGACAGCGACTGCCACGGGCGGCTCACCTTCAAGCCCCATGCCCGGGCTTCTTTTTGCATCCGCTTCTGTTTCGCCGTCCCCGAAGAGCGCCTGCGCGGAGGCCTGCGTCGACTGGCCTCTTTCATCAACCGCCATTCGGAAACGGAGTAGCGGCGCTACTTGGACTTGGCCTTGGCTTTGCGGCGGCGGCGTTTGGGGGCTTTGCCCTTGTCGGCCAGGAGCTGCAGGGCCTTCTCTTTGTCGATCTCTTCAGGCTTGAGGTTCTTGGGGACCGAGGCATTGAGGGCGCCGTTGGTGATGTAAGGACCGTAGGGACCGTCCAGCACTTGGACCTTGTTTCCCTTGTTGTCGGGGTCTTCGCCCAAGTCTCTGAGGACTTTCTTGGTGCGGGAGCGGCCTTTCCTCTTGGGCTCGGCGAGTTTGGCCACGGCCTCTTTCAGGGTGATGGAGAAAATCTGTTCGTCGGAGTCGAGGGAGCGCGTTTCCTTGCCGCAGCGCAGGTGGGGACCGTAGCGTCCGCTGGTGGCCAGGATCTCTTCGCCCCGCTGGGGATGTTTGCCCACGACCCTGGGCAACGACAGCCACTTGAGCGCGATTTCAAGGGTGGCTTCCTCTTCGGAGACTCCTTTGGGAAGCGAGGCCCGCTTGGGACGCTCTTTCTTCTTGACCTTGCCTTGGGGAGTCTCCCCCAACTGCACGTAAGCGCCGTAGCGCCCGGTGGCGGCGTAGACGGTTTTTCCCGTCTCCGGATCGCGGCCCAACTCGCGGGGACCCTTGTCCTTCTTCTTGAGCAACTCCACCGCCTGCTCAAGGCCGAAGTCGGCCGGCGCCACGTTCTCGGGCAGCGAAGCGATGATGCGGTCGTCCTCCTCGCCGCCCTGCACGTAGGGACCGAAGCGGCCCACCTTGACCACCACCCGCCCCAATTCCGGATGACGGCCGATTTCCACTTCGGGATATTCGATCTGCCCTTCTTCGCTGGCAATCTTGGGCTTGAGTCCCGGCAAACCGTTTCCGTGGTAGATGCGCTGCAAGGGATCGAGAGGATCCAGATCGCCTGAGGCGATGTCGTCCAGGTCGGTTTCCATGCGGGCGGTGAACTTGATGTCGACGTAGTCCGAGAAATGCCGCTCCAGCAGTTGGGTGACGGCAAAGGCGATGAAGGTGGGCACCAGCGCGTTGCCGGCCTTGACGATGTATCCGCGGTCCTGGATGGTCTGCACGATGCTGGCATAGGTGGAGGGGCGCCCGATGCCCTCGGCTTCCAGCTCTTTGACGAGGCTGGCTTCGGTGTAGCGGGCCGGCGGCTGGGTCTCGTGGTCCTTGGCCTCGACCTTGAGGGGCGTGATCCGCTGCTTTTCCTTAAGGGGCGGCAGCATGACTTCGCGGTCGGCCAGTTCCGCGGCCGGGTCGTCCGATCCTTCCACGTAAGCTCTCAGGAAGCCGGGGAAACGGACGGTTTGTCCGCTGGCGTTGAAGATGGCGCTGCCGGCGCCGCCAGGGCCGTCGGAAAGGGGCGCTTCTATTTCAACCGAGGTGCGGGTCAACTCGGCGTCCGCCATCTGGCTGGCCAGCATGCGCTTCCAGATCAACTCGTAAAGGCGCATTTCATCGCGCTTGAGGAATCTCGACATCGAGTCGGGAGTCCGCGACAGCTCGGTGGGACGAATGGCTTCGTGAGCCTCCTGGGCTCCCTTGCTCTTGGTGCGGTAGCGGCGTGGCCCTTTGCTGTATTCCTTGCCGTACTTGGAGTGGATAACGCGCTGGGCTTCGCTCAGGGCGCGGTTGGCCAGGGTCAGCGAATCGGTGCGCATGTAGGTGATCAAGCCAACCCGGTCGGAACCGATGTCGACACCTTCGTAAAGGCGCTGGGCGATGCGCATGGTGCGGTCGGCGCTGAAGCCCAGTTTGCGGTTGGCTTCCTGCTGCATGGAGGAAGTGGTGAAGGGTGGCGCCGGACGCCGCGTAAAAGGCTTCTGCTCGGCCTTGACGACGGTCCAGGGTTTGCCCATGGCGGAGATGAGGTCCTCGACTTGCTCTTCCTGGGACAGCCACAGGGCTCTTGAGTCATCCTTGAGTTGACCGGTGTCGGAGTCGAAATCTTTGCCGCTGGCCACGCGCCGCTCGCCCACCCGGTTCAGTTTGGCGCTGAAGCCGATGCCGTCTTCTTTGAAGTGAGCCTCGGCGTCCAGGTAACGGGAAGTTCGAAACGCTCTCCGCTCACGCTCGCGGATGACGGCCAGGCGCACGGCCACGCTTTGCACTCTGCCCGCCGACAGTCCGCGGCGGACTTTCTTCCACAACAGCGGCGAGAGCATGTAGCCGAACAGCCGGTCCAGTATGCGGCGGCTCTCCTGGGCCTTGACCAAGGCGTCATCGATGTCGCGGGGAGAATCCATCGAGGCCAGGATGGCCTCGGGAGTGACTTCGTGGAAAGCTATGCGGCCCACCGGGACCTTCGGTTTAAGCACCTCGACGGCGTGCCAACTGATGCTCTCGCCTTCGCGGTCCTCATCGGTGGCCAGCAGCAAGGCGTCGGCCTTTTTCAGCGCCTCTTTGAGACGCTTGACGTGTCGTTTCTTGTCCTGGGGGATGACGTAGAGAGGCGCGAACCCCTCTTCCACATTGACTCCCAGCCGCGACCAGTCCTCTTTCTTGTAGCGTGCCGGTATCTCATCGGCATTGGCCGGAAGGTCGCGCAAATGTCCGTAACTGGCATCGACCACATAGTCATCGCCCAGGACGCGGCTGATGGTTTTAGCCTTGGCGGGCGATTCTACGATTACGAGTGAAGGCATCGATTGCAGTCCTCTTCTCTTCTATTCGGCAGCCAGCCGCCGGAGACCAGGGGCTGCCGTGTTTCTGGACGTCTCTGGTCGACGTCGCTTGCTTGTCGAGTCTCCCGATCTTCCAGGGTAAATACCTTTTCCGTCTAAGGTCAAACGATGCGGTCACAGACCCGCCGGCAAGGGGTTCTGGCGCCGCCCGCGCCTCTCTCATTGCGCTCTCGATGATCCGGCGGACGGATTCGGTCGCGGCGAAGGGTCCAAGTCTTGCACAAATGACTCGACCAGGGCGACGTAGCGTCGCGGGTCGTTGTCGTAGGCGTTTCCGTGGCCGGCCTCAGGGAAATAAACCAGTTGCTTCCGCTCGCCGGGAACGGCCTCGAACACGGCTTGGGCGGTCTCTTCCGGCATCCTCTGGTCTTGGCCGCCGTAGATCAGCAATACCGGAATTTTGTCAAGCTGAGCCAGAGCCTTGGTCGTGTCAGGCTCTCCAGACGGAGTTTCGGTCATCCACCGCAGTCCAAAAGCGAAGATGTTGCCGAAGGGGAAGCCCGGAATCCCCAAGATGAGACGCACATGTCGGCCGACCGTTTCGTCCAGCGATTGAAAAGGACTGTCGACGACCAGGCCCTTGAGGTGCTGCGAAACGGCGGGAGCACCCTCGATGACGGCCACGGCTCCCATCGAAACGCCCATCAGGACGAGCTCTTTGTGTCCCCGCTCCAGCAGGAAGTCGACGGCGCCTTGTACGTCCTGCCGCTCGCGGTAGCCCAGCGATACGGCACCCTCTCCGCTGCGCCCCTGAAGGCTGCCGTGTGCCCTGAAGTCGAAGAGCAGCACCGGGTAACCCTTCTGATTGAGGTCGCAGGCCCTGCGCATCACTTCGTGGCGGTTGCGGAAGAGCCCGTGGCTGATCGAGAAGGCCGCCTGTTCTTTCTCTCCGGGCAGGTACCAGCCGCTAAGGTCGATTCCGTCGCGGCTGGAAAAAGTAACGTCCTCGTAGTTGCAGCCCAGTTCCTGCGGTGTTTCCTCCAGGCGCAAATCGGGAGGACGGGTCCCGGCGTGGGAGAGCAGATAGGCGAAGACGAGCGGAGTTAAGCCCCAGATAAAGAAAGGGAGCAAGACCGCATAGGTGATGCCGGCCCTCTTAAAGACTCGCCACAGAGTTTTTCGCCGCCCCAGGATGAGCAGGACCCCCCAGACCAGCAGAGCCGCCACGACCACGGGGACTGCCAAAATTCCCGCCAGCACCAGAATAGTCGTCATGGCCCAACACTATGCCACGAGTCCCGCCGGTTTGTCCGCTGTCAAGAACCCCCAACCTTCCACCAATGGTGCTTGACCGGGTAGGAGGGGCATCCTCGCGGCCCTCCTTGGCCAAGGCTATGCAAGGCTTCGCGATGGCCCAGACCAAGATAGCGGTCGAAGAAAGCCGCCTGTTACCGGCACTCCTCCACCTGGATGAGCCGGGTCTCGTCTTCCCCGCTGACGATCTCGATGGAGAGCGACGGCCGGGCGGCAAGACTCAGCTTTTCGGCCCACTCGATAATCACTGCCGCCTGCTCCTCGCAGAGAACCTCGTCCAATCCCGTCGAGTACTGCTCGCGCTGCGATTCCAGACGATAGAGATCGACGTGATAGACGGGACCGCCGGGGGAGGGATAGAGATTGATGAGCGAGAAGGTGGGGCTATGCACCACCGATGCGTCCTCCACTCCGAAGCCTTGAGCCAATCCCTTGGCCAGCACGGTCTTGCCCGCGCCCAGTTCCCCGCGCAGCAGCACCAGGGCCGGCCTGGACAGTTTCTTGGCCAGGCGGGTTCCCAGCCGGCGGGTTTCCTCTTCGTCGCGGGTGCTGTATCGGGACATTACTTGAGAGAGCGCAGGTAGCTGAAGGCTTGTCCAAGATGTTCGATGACGTCGCCGGCCATCAAGGCCTCGCTTCCTTGTTCCTGTTCCGCCTGGTCGCCGGCCAAAGAATGGACGAAAACGGCCGTCAGGGCGGCTTCCGTCAAGTCTCCGGGCTCGAAGGACGGCCTCATGGCGGTGCAGGCTCCCAGGACGCCGGTCAGGACGTCGCCCATGCCCGCAGTGGCCATGCCCGGGTTCCCCAAGGGACAGATGAAGACCTCTCCCGCGGGAGTGGCCAGCAAGGTTCGAAAGCTCTTCATGACCAGCCAAAGCTGGTGCTCCTGGGCGAAACGCCGTGAGAGTTCGAGACGGTCTTCCGTCACTTCCTTCACGGTTATGCCCAAGAGCCGGGCGAATTCGCCGGGATGGGGAGTCAAGATCAGGGGACGCTTGTCGCTGCCCTTGAGGCGCTGGGGACATTCGGCGAAAGCATTGAGGCCATCGGCGTCGATGACCATGGGGAGTGCGGCCTTTTCCACCAAGGCGCGGACTAAAGCGAAAGCCTGGGGTTGGTCGCTCAGTCCCGGACCCAGCGCAACGGCGTCGTTCTTGGAGAGCCATTGCAGCAAGTCGTCCAGGTTGTCCTCCTGGAAAGTGCCGGTGGAGGAAGAAGCCAACCCCTCGGTCATGACTTCGGGGCTGAATTGAGCCACCTGGGACTGTACGGCATCAGGGACCAAGGCGGTCACCAGTCCGGCGCCCGAGCGCAGGGCCGCCCGCGAGGTCAAAGCCGCGGCTCCCGCCTTGCCCAGGCTGCCGGCAACCACTGCCAGCCGTCCGAAGTCGCCCTTGTGACCCGCTTGCCGCCTGGGCGGCAGGCAGGAGGCGGCCATCTCCGGCGTCATCATGAGTGTGGGCGGATCGCAGACTTCCTCCAGGAGGGCGGCGGGAGTGCCGATGGGAGCGATGAGCAAATCGCCAATGGCCTCCAGGTCCTGGTTGAGGAGATGTGCGATCTTGGGGGCGGCGAAGGTTACCGTCAGGTCGGCCCGCACCGTCAGGTCGCCCCCGCTCAAACGGTCGGAACGCATGCCCGAGGGAATGTCGACGGCCAGCACATAGGCTTGCGAGGTGTTGATGTCCGAAATCACGCAGCCGAAAAAGCTGTCGGCCTCTACCGGCCGGTTGATGCCGGTACCCAAGATGGCGTCCACCACGATGTCGCAGTCCCCCAGCAAACGTCCCCGCTCCATCCAGGAATCCAGGTCGGGGATCTCCAGGATGTCGGCTCCGGCCTTGTGGAGGATCTGAAAATTGGTTCGCGCGTCTCCTTTCAGCTTGCCGGAGGCGGCCAGCAACAAGACCTGGGCGGGAATGTCGCGTTGGGAAAGCTGCCGGGCCAGCACCAATCCGTCGCCCCCGTTGTTGCCGGGACCGCAGACGATGGCTACCCGTCTTTGAGCGAGGTCGTCAAACTCGTCCCGCAGGGCCTGGTAGAGGTTGAAACCGGCATTCTCCATCAAGGTCAGGCTGGGGATTCCGTAACGCTGGCTGCAGAGACGGTCGGCCCTGCCCATTTGTTCTGCGCTAAGCACTTGCATATTGAAACTTTCCACCCCTTCTCACATCGATTATAGAGAAGCGGCTGGGCAGGTTAAAGAATGCCTGCTGAAGGAATGTCGACGCTGTTGTATACTGTAAAGAGGCTGAAGCGGCGGTGCCTGCCCGCTTCCGACAACCAAATCATCGTCAAGAAGTCCTGCGAGGGGGATTTCAAAGTTATGACCACAGATAGAGCAAGACGTTGGATCGGTGTCTTTCTCATCGCCACGCTTATGACGCCGGGTCTGGCCTTGGCGGGACGTAAGCACAAGGACGTTGAGAACATCGGCAACCGCAATATCAACGGCCGCATCGCCGGCCTCTTCCCGAATTTCGTTTCGCTGGAGCGCGAGGTGCAATTGGGCGCTCAGGTCGCCCAGCAGTTCGAGCAAACGGCCCGTCTGGTGGAGGATCCGGTGGTGGTCGAGTATGTGGACCGGGTGGGACAGGAGATTGTCCGCAACTCGGACGCCAAGGTGCCTTTTGTCATCCGTGTTGTCGACACCGACGAGGTCAATGCCTTCGCTCTTCCGGGCGGTTACTTCTACGTCAACAAGGGCCTCATTCTGGAGTCCGACAATGAAGCGGAGCTGGCCGGAGTGATGGCCCACGAGATCGCCCACGTGGCTGCCCGTCATGCTACCGAACGCATGACCAAGGGCCAGTTGCTGCAGTTCGCCGCCATTCCCGCTCTCTTTGTGGGCGGCTACTGGACTCAGTACGGCATCCGCAGCGCCCTCGGCATGGGCCTCAACCTTTCGCTGCTGGGCATCACCCGCAAGAGCGAGGCTGAAGCCGATCAATTGGGTACTCAATACCTGTGGAACACCGGTTACGATCCCCACGGCTTCATCACCTTCTTCGAGAAGCTGCAGGCCCGCGAAAAGAACAAGCCGGGCAAGTTCGCCAGCTTCTGGCGCACTCATCCTCCTGTGGACAGCCGCATCGAGAAGGTGCAGGAAGAGATCAGCTTCCTGCCGCCGAAGGACGAGTACATCCTCAATACTTCGGATTTCGAGAAGGTCAAGGCCCGCTTGATCGCCATGGACAACAAGCGCATCACCCCGGGTTCGGGTCAGGATGAGGGCGGCAGCAAGCGTCCCACCCTCAAGCGCAAGACCAACACCGATCGAAGTGAAGAAGAGAAGCCCACCTTGAAGACCAACCGTCCGACGCTCAAGCGCAGCTCGGACACCAAGGAAAAAGAGAACAACAACAACAACAACTGAGTTTTCAGCCGGTGGCCCGAGGGCTGCCGGTTGCTGAATTCACGCGGTTGCTGGGCGCGGCCTGAGGGTCGCGCCCTTTTTTTGTATCGGGCCCTCGAACCGCAGGCTGCAAAGGTCCATCAACTTCTTCAAAATAAAGGGGGGCTCGGAAGAGGTCGTCCAAATCAGGCCTCCCTGCGTCCATAATGGTAAACAAGAAACTTTAGGCTCCGCCTGGCGTATGGTTTCTCTAAGGCCTGACGTGGCCCGAATGCGCGAGTCGGATGATCCGTAAAATCAGCGATGGGAGAGCAATCCATGAACCAGCAGTTTCGTAAACGCCTTGTTTCGGCGCTTTGCCTACTTCTGCTGATGGGAGTCCTGGCGGCTCAGGATCCCCAGCAGCAACAGCAGCAGGAGCCAATTCCCGCACCCGCAGACGAAGAGATCCCTGTCTACGATGACGGCGACGAATTCCAGTTGGTGGAACAGTCCTATGTGGAGCGAGTCAAAGAGGCCGGCGATTTCGTCGAGTTGAGCGTCCGCGATGCCATCAGCAGGGCCTTGGCCAACAACCTCGAAATCAGCATCGAGAACTTCCAGGAAGAAATCAACCGGGTACGGTTGGTCGGGACCAAGGGATTCTACGATCCCGAGATCAGTTTCGAGGTCGGTTTCAATTCCCGCGAAAACCCCTCCACCAGCGTTCTCGACGCCGGGCAGGGAATCCCGGTTTCGACATTCGACGGCTTCACCTGGGACTCCACCTTCAGCCAGCGGGTTCCCAACGGAGGGAGCCTGACCCTGAGCCTGGCCAACAACCGCTCCGAGACCAACAGCACTTTCAGCACCCTCAATCCCAGCTTTCAGAGCCGCTTCCAGGTCCAGTTCACGCAGCCCTTGTGGAGAGGCTTCATCAACACCGAGACCAAGCGGCAGCTCAAGCTTCAGAATCTTGATATCGAACTCAGCGACCTGCAATTCGAGCTCAAGGTTTCGGACGTGGTGCGGCGCGTCATGGACCGCTACTGGGACCTGGTGCAGGCCATCGAGAGCAATGACGCCGAACGGCGCAGCATGAATCTTGCCGTGGTCCGCTATCAGGACAGCCGCAAGCGGGTGGAGATCGGGATCGAAGCTCCCATCGAAATCACCAGCGCGCGCTCGGAAGTGGCGGGCCGGGAACAGAGCTTCATCCAGTCCGAAGTGGCCATCGTCAACGCCGATGCCGACCTCAAGAACCTGCTGGCGCCTGACCCCAACGATTCGCTGTGGGATCTGAGAGTGATCCCTACCGACCGGCCCAAGGTTGAAGACCTGGACCTGGAGTTGCGCGAAGCTATCCGCATGGCCTTGCAACGCCGTCCCGAGTTGAAGGAATACGAAAAGCGCCTGGAGCAGGTCGCCATCAACCGCGACTTTTACAAGCGCGAGGGCAAGCCGCGGGTGGATTTGAACTTGAGCTACGGCTCCGTGGGCCAATCGGGAGAAGCTTTCGCCCGTGTGGGAGTCGACCTGGATGGGGACGGCATTCCCGACCAGACCCAGACCGTACCCAATCCAAACAGCCCCTTTCAGGGCAATCTCACCGATTCGCTCTCTTCCGCATTCAAGTTCGACTTCACCAACTACAACGTCTCGACCACGGTGACCATCCCTCTGCGCAATCGCGCCAACGAGGCTAACCTGGCCAACCAGAGGATCGAGGAAAGGCGGCTGCTCAGCCAGCGGCGCATGACCCAGCAGCAGATCAGCGTCGAAGTTCGCAAAGCCTTCCGCCAGATCGAAATCCAGAGCAAACGTCTGGAGGCGGCCCGGGTGGCCCGCGAGTTGGCCGAAGAGCAACTGGACGGCGAGAACAAGCGTTTCGAGGCCGGCCTCTCGACCAACTTCGAAGTACTGCGCATTCAACGCGACTTGGCCGAAGCCATCCAAGCCGAGTTGGTGGCCAAGATCGACTACGTCAAGTCGATTATCGCGCTGCGCCAGGCCACCTACACACTGGTTGAGAACGCCGACATCGTCCTGGCCCGGTCGGTGGAAGAACGATAGCTGCCCCGAGGCCGTTTCCCCAAGAGCTCTCCCCGGGGGGGGACGGCCTCAGCCGCGCCCCGACTTCGCGGTGCGCGTCGCGTTGGCTATAATCGCCCGGTCATGGCGATTATCGATGTTCTGGTCATCCTCTTCGGCCTGCTCATGGGCAGCTTCCTCAATGTCTGCATCTACCGGGTGCCCAAGGGCCGCTCTGTTATCTTCCCGTCTTCCGCCTGTCCCAAGTGCGGGGCCGGCATCCGTCCCTGGTACAACATTCCGGTGGTGGGATATCTGGTCTTGCGGGGACGTTGCTCGCGCTGCAAGGAGCCTATCAGCGTGGTCTATCCGCTGGTCGAAATTCTAACCGCTGCGCTCTTTTATGCGGCCTACCTCAAGTTCGATCTTGATCCGCCTTTCTATCTGGCGCTGGTGCTTTTCTCGCTGCTGCTGGCCCTCACCTTCATCGATCTCTTCGACCGGCTTTTGCCCAACATATTCACCTTGGGAGGGGCGCTCTTCGGCTTCCTGCTGGCTCCCCTTCAAGCTGATATCTACTTCGCCGGCGATCCCTTCCTGCCGCCCCCCGACAGCCTCTTGACCGCCTACCTGCACTCCGCCGTCGGCGTACTTCTGGGCGGCGGCGTCCTGTGGCTGGTGGCCGGGCTTTATCAACTGCTGCGCAAGATCGAAGGCATGGGAATGGGAGACATCAAGATGATGGCCATGGTGGGGGCCTTCCTGGGCTGGCGCTATGCCTGGATGACCATTTTCCTGGGATCGTTGCTGGGGGCCATTATCGGATCGCTCTACATCTACGTCAGGGGCAAGGGCCAGCGCTACGAACTGCCTTTCGGCACCTTCCTGGCGGCGGGCGCCATACTGGCGGCGCTGTGGGGCCCGCAGCTCTTGGCCTGGTACCTGAGATTGCTCTCTCCCCAGCAATAGAGAGGATAGCGAGAAGCCTCATACAGCCGAGAGCAATCAAGTCTTCACCGCGGTCGCTGAAACTTGATTCGCGTGTGAACTTGCTGGCCACCTAGCGGCCCTAGTGCTGCCGGTCATAAGTTCTGAGCCAGGGCCGCCGTTTTTTGTCTGAAAAGGACAGATTCGCCAGCCCAGCGACTGTGTTAGAAGTCAAGTCCGGGCTCGCTGAAGGCGAGCGATGCGTCAGCCCAGGGTCAGCCGCGGCGAGCGCTAGCGAGACGGCGGCGCCACCCTGGGTTTCAGACGGCAAATGTGCGAACGCTGAAAGCGTGGGATAACGCCACAGGGTGGCTCAAAACTTCTGACGCAGTGCACTAGCGGT
>DATIPQ010000136.1 GCA_035471785.1 Acidobacteriota bacterium | reverse complement strand
GGCGCCGCCGTCTCGCTGGCGCTCGCCGGGGCTGACCCTGGGCTGGCGAATGGCTCCCCTTCAGGGAGCTGTACTTGACGTTCAACACAGTCGCTGCCTGCCCTCGAAGCCTAGCCTTGCCCTTCGTAGCCTCGGCGAAGGAGGAGGCTGGCGAATACCTCCCTGTCAGGGACAAGAAACCGAGTGCCCTGGCTCAGAATTCATGACCGGCAGCTAGTGTTGTTGGCCCTTGCCATGGTGGGCATGGGGGTCGTGGGCTGACGGGCCGGAAGCCTCGCCGTCATTTCCGTGGCCGCTCATGTCATGCCCCATCCGGCGGTGGCGCTCGATGCGGGCGCTCTCTTCCTCGATGTACTCCAGGATGCGCTCAGCGTCGGCCAATCCCAGACGCAGGTTGGGCATGGGGACTTCATCGTACTGCTTGTAGAGCTGCATGGCCAGCGGATCCTTCTCCTTGAGCATTCTGTCGGGTTCCATCAGCCAGCGGGTCAGCCACTGGCGGTCCCTCTGCAAGGTGACATTCATCAAGTCGGGGCCGACCAGGCGCCTTTGGTAGTCCTCTACGTCCCCTTTGCCTATGGTGTGGCAGGAGGAGCAGCGGGTGCGGAAGAGGTTCTCTCCCGTGGACATCTGGCGCAGCTTGGGCGCATCTGCGTAGTCGCGGTCAGGCGGAGGAGGGGCCTTCCAGTTGTGCAGCCAGCGCCCTAATTGGGTGGCCAACACGTAGGGATTCTCGTAGGGAGAGCGTTTCATCCAGCGTCCGGTGGCCTGGTTCCCGATGACCAGGCTCAGGTTGTGGTCGTTGGAATCTTCGCTCTGGATCTCGGGCCGGTAGATGCCGAACTTCTTGCGCAGCATCACGATGTCGTCTTCGTCTCCGGTCAGAAACCACCATCCGTCACCCAGCCTGAAGCGCTTGACGTACTCCGCCAGCACCTCGGGAGTGTCGTACTCAGGGTCGATGGTGATGGAGTAAAAGAACACGTCTTTTCCCACCCGGTCGCCCAGCAGCCTCTTGACTTCCTGCAGGCGGGCCGTCTCCATGGGGCAGGCGTCGGGGCAGGAGGTGTAGATGAAGTTGATGGCGACGACTTTGTCCTTGATGAGGTCGTCAAAGAAGCGGACTCTTTCTCCCTTGTGGTTGATGAGGGGGATGTTGGGAAAATAGTTGGCCCCCCACACCTCGCCTCCCATCCCCTTGCGGGCGGCGTTGTCGGCAGTGGAGGAGGGCGCTTTCCAGAGCGTCCATGCCACTGTTAGGGAAAGAATGATCAAAAGGCCGGCGGCCAAGCCGGCTAAACGATACTTGAGCATGATCGCCTCGTCTTCCAATGGTCGGTTCTACTTTCTGGGTTGCAAAGAGGGAATGCGGGGAGCCGCTTTTTAAAATCAACGGCTCCCCGCAGCGGTGTTTTGCTGGAAAGCGCAGCTACCAGCCGCCACCCCAGCCGCCTCCGCCGTCACAGTCGTCGCCCCAGCTTCCTCCGCTTCCGTCGCAGCCGGTGCGGAAAGTGGGCAGGGCCGCCGAATCGACGTACTCGACTCCGTCCCAGGTGGGGATGGGAGCGGGCATCAGCTTGATCTGCCCGGGGTGCTCGATATCCCAGCGCAATAGCATGGCGTGGTCTTCGTGCTGGGTGTTGTGACAGTGCTCCATGTAGGTTCCGGCGAACTCGCGGAAGCGGATGGCCATGGTGACGTCGCGTCCGCTGTCGTCTTCGGGTCCGATGCGGTAGACGTCCTTGCGGGCCCACATCTCCCACTCGGGCGGCGTTCTCCCGTCGCGCTGCAGGATGACGCCCTCCTCGAAGTGGACGTGGACCGGATGGCTCCATCCGAAGCCGCCGTCGATGTGCCAGATCTCGAGCGTGCCCAGTTCATCGTCGCCGTTGGGCCCGGTTCCGTCGAAGCCTGCCATGGTGGGGCCGGTGGCCAGGCGGGGCGCCGCCGAGATGCGGCGCGGATCCATGCCCAGTCCCTGTCCGCCGTCGGTGGCGATGGTCCAGGGGACCTCGTCGCTGCCGAAGCCTCGGAACTCGAACTCGCGGCGCAACGCGGTCTGCAACTGGGGATCGTTGCGGTCGATGGCCAGCGGGATCATCTTCTGAAGGCCGGGCTCGAAGTCGTGAGGGTCCATGCTCAGGTCGGTGCCGCCGTAGGAAACCACTCGCAGCTCCAGGAAGCGTCCGATGCCGGGGTCGAAGCCGGGATCGGGGATGCTGCCGCCGCCCCCCCAGCTTCCGCCGCCTCCCCAGCCGCCGCCGCTGCCGCCGTCGAAGTAGTCGCCGGAGAGGATGCTGGAAAGGGAGACCTTGCGTCCGGCCTCTTGGCCGTCCTGGTGCTCGAGGATGTTGACGAAATAGAGCTTGTCGCCCGGCTGGATGCCCTGAGAGGCGAAGTCAACCACGATGTCGTAGCGCTCGGCGATGCCCTGAGTGGGCAGGATGGCGTTGTTGTCCTGCGTGCTGCCGTCGCCGTCCAGGTCCATGCTGCCGTCAAAGGGCACGGCATGCTCCATGATGTTGCCGTCGTTGGCTACCATGTGGAAGCCCACCCGGTCATAGGACACGCCTGATCCCGAAGGCCCTGCGAACTCGCCTCCGCTGCCCTGCACCTGCTTGACCAGGGCGATGGCGAAGTAGCGTGAAACCGAGCCGTTGAGGATGCGGAAGCGGTAGCGGCGCGCCCGTACCTCGAAGTAAGGCTTGTAGAGCCAGTTGGTGAGGATGCGGTCGCCTACGAAGCCGTCCAGGTTGAAGATGTTGAACCAGAGCTGACCGGTGGCATCCCAGGCCTTGTCGGCCACCAGCAGATTGACGTCGTAGTCGCGGTTGCCCCAGGACAGAGCCGTCCCGCTGGGGAGGCGCAGGTTGACGCCGTCGTTGTGGGCTTCATTGCCCCGGTCGAGGGCACTGTAGTAGTTCATCATCACGGCGCTGCCCTTGTAGACGTTCTGGGCGGTGAAATCGAGCATGTGATCGTGGAACCAGTGGGTGCTCATGGTCTCGCGCCAGTCGCCGCGGATCTGGATGCGTCCGTTGGCGTCGCAGGTCTGGGTGGTCATGGCCTCGTCGTTGACGAAGAGAGTCTCGCCAGGCGAGCAGGGAAAGGACGCCCGCGGATCGTCGGCAGTGGTGTTGATCGTGTCGTATCCGGCCAGTTGGATGGGCCATCGATAGTCGTAGAACTGTCCCGGAAAGAAGAAGGAGTTGGTGTAGCCGTCGCTCTCGGCGGGATTGTGCCCGTTGTGCTCGTGAGTGGTCAGGGTATGCAATCCGAAACCCCGGTTGGCCGCGGGATCGATGGGCAAGGCATTGTACTGGCGCATCAGGACGCCCTGCCCGTAGCGCACGTTGAGCAGCTTGGGCGGGAAGGTCCCGTCGAAGGTCCACAAGGTCTTGTGGTCCTGCACCGGCAAGTTGGGGTGAAACTGCACCGGCAAGCCGGCGGTGGTGCCGTCCAGGGTCAGCGAACCGGGTACCGACGACTCGTAGACCCGGTGATAGAGGCCGCCGGGAGCGAACTCTCCAGCCGCATAGCCGTGCATCTGCTTGCTGTCGCGGAAGCCCCCGTTGACGCGGGCTCCAGCCAGAGCCGTCTTGAAGAAGGTGATGGGCTGGAACTCGTTCCAGCGCTGATGGGCCCAGCCTTTTCCGGGCGGACGCCCCTCGGCCGGAGGGGTGTCCAGAGCGCGTCCCAGAAAGTCCTCGATCTCAGTCCTCCAAGGATTCTCGTCGAGGGTGTTGGCGAATTCCGTGGGAAAAGGCGCAATGCCCGCTTGCGCCAGAAAGGCCTCAAGGTCGGCGCCTGAAGGGTTGCTGGCGGACACCTCCAACGGGTCCTGCTCGGGCGCCGGTCCGGCAGCAGGCGTGGGAAAGGGATTGGGCGAGAGAGGGGCGCCGGCCAGGATTTCAGGTCCGAATTCCTCGAAGCGCAACATCTTCTGCTCGAATTCCCCGGCTCCGAAGAGAGGACTCAGCGGTCCTCCTGTCGGGATGTCGAACTGGCGGCCGGAGTCGACCTCGTTCTCAGACAGGAAATTATTCTCGCCCGGATCTTCGGCGGTTCCCGTGTTGCCGCCCTCGAAGGCCCCCAGGTTGGCGTCAGGCAGACCAGCCAGGAAGTCGACGGCCCACTGAAGGCCGATCAAAGGCCCCGTGAAGGCTGAAGGGTCTCCCGGCGGCGGAGGGCCGAAGTCGTCCAGCACCGAAGCCAGTCCGATCACGCCCAGTCCCAGGCAAAGGGTGGCCACCAGCCAGGTCACGAACATCCTCCTGGCATGCGCGCCGACATCGCTTGATGCCTGCCTTCTTTTTTTTCTCGACTTAGTAAAGAGTTGCATTCCAATCTCCCCCGGTTTGGGATTGCAGTGAGAGGTTACAGTCATGGTCCCGACCCGCAGGGAAGCGGCCAAGCTTGGCCGAAGGCTGGGCGAGTTTGGCAGCGCAGACAGAATCAAGCAGGCTGGTTCTACCGCCTCAGCTCGGGTCTCTTCAGAAAAGGCCCGGCGACCCCTGAGGGGGCAAGCCAGCGTCTCAAGCCCTTATTGACAAGGCTTGATGGCTCATTACAAGGAAAGATGAAGCCCATGTGCCATAGATGGCATGTGTGGCTTTACCGCATCCCAAATTCTACTTGGCATAAGCTGTTGCCAAAACTTCCTTAGCGAGTGGACTAAATGATGTTTGGGATCATAAGGCAATAGGGGGGATGCTGTCAAGAATCTTGTGGAAAATAAGCGCCGGAAGCTTCAGAGGCCCCGGTCCTTACGGCAGAAGCGAACTTGAGGAAGGCATGGACGTCGCGGAAATTGCTGGCCAGACCGAGGGACACGCGCACCGCTCCCGATCCCTTGGAGGAAATGCAGCCCCGGAAGCCTTCATAGGTCATGCCGCTGGAGGAGTCGCTGAAACAGGACTCGATCTCTCCCCGCGACAGTCCCAGCGCCATCTCTCCCGCGCCGGGATTGCAGAAGCAGCCGGTGCGCAGGGAAATACGGGATTGTGAGGCTTGCTCCTCGACGATCTTGTGGTCGATGATGCGTCCCCGGCGATCGAGGAAGTTGAAGGCCACAGTCCCCCCTCGACGGATCATTTCGGTGGGGCCGTAGACGACGGCGGCGGGGCTTCCCTCGGCGTGGCGCAGGCTGCTCAGTTGCTGCAGCAGCCAGGCCGTCAAACAGCTCACACGCTGGTGGATGGCCGGCAGTCCGATGGTGTCGATGAAATCGAGGCCGATCTCTACCGCCGGCAGGTTTGCATAGTCCAGCGTGCCGTCCTCGAAGGCGGCGGCGCCGGCGGCGGGAGCGAAGCGGTCGGCTTGCACCGAGGCCACCTCGATGGTCCCCCCGGCGAACCAGGGCCGATGCAGCTTGAGCAGCGCCTTGCGGCGGGCGATGAGAGCGCCCACACCGGTCGGGTAGCCGAACATCTTGTAGAAGGACAGGGCCACGAAATCGGGATGGAAGCGGGAGAGGTCGAGCCTGTTGGTGGGGATGAAGGCCGCAGCGTCGAGGAGCACGTCCCAGCCGCGGCTCTGCGCTTGCTCCACCCACTCCAGCGGATGCTGCACGCCTGAAAAGTTGGACTGGGCGGGGTAGGCGAAGAGTCCGTTGGCGCCGGGACGGTCGGCCAGCGCGTCCAGTTCCTTCAGCAGCATCTGTTCATCGGCCCGCATCTCGGGAGGCAGCACCGCAACGTAGGTGGTTTCGGCGCCATGGGCGCGGTCGAATTCGCGGATGCCGTTGACCGAGTTGTGGTTGTCGAAGGTGAGCAGAAAGCGGTCTCCCGGACGAAAGGGATAGGACTCGCCCACCAGCTTGAGGGCGTGGCTGGCATTGGCCGTGAAGATGACCACGTATTCGTCGGGATCGGCGTTGAAGAAGCGTCCCACGCGGGAGCGCGCCGATTCCACCCATTGGGTGGTCTGAGCCGAAGTGGGGTTGCTGGAATGGGGATTACCCAACACCTTTTCGCTCAAAAAGTCGAAGTGGCGGCGCAGTTGGCTTTGTCCGTAGAGCCCGCCGCCGGTGTAGTCGAGATAGACGTGTCCCTGACGGTCCAGCCGTGCGAATTCCCGGCTTCGCCATCGGTCCAGCTCCACCGTCTCGCGGTAGTCGGGATTGCATTTGAGGAAGGTGCGGAAGGCTTCTCCGTAGCGCAGGCGATCAGGCAGTTCGCGGGAAACAGGCTGCTGCTCGAACGCACTCATCTCTGATCTCCTCCCTGAAGGGGACGGTCGAAGACCGAGACCACTTGCAGTCCGGCGGCTTGACGCAGGCGGCGGCTGATGAGGCCGATGCGGCGGGCGGACAGGGGCTTGAGAGGCTTGGCCGGGTAGGCGGCGGGTCCTCGGCTGCCCCGGCTTTCCAGGTGCCATTCGCTGGCATGGGGTCGGGTGGGAGTATTGACCTGCACCTCCTCGGGCTGGATGCGCCTGAGCAAGGGGATGAGACCCTCGACCTGGTCCTGGTTAGGGGGCAGCAGCATGATCTGCACGCCCAGCAGTCCCTTGAACTGGCGCCGGAAGGCCGCCGCCCCCTCTACGATTTCTTCCAGGTCGACGCCCTCGACGGGACGGTTGATGCGGGCGAAGACGTCCTCGTCGGCGGCGTCCAGCTTGACATAGACGCGGTCGGCGGCGCTCAGTTCGCGGCGCACCTGGGGATCGGCCAGAAGGCTTCCGTTGGTCAGCACCAGAATGGGCTTGCCCGTCATTGCGGCGACCGTCCTGATGACCTCTCCCAGGTTGGCCGCCAAGGTGGGCTCGCCGCTGCCGGAGAAGGTGATGATGTCGCAATCGCTCCATCCCGCCTGGCGGAGATCGCTCACTACCTTGCGGGTGGGCACGAAAACCCTGCGCGTCCGCGTGGGGACCTGGATCTGCCCCAACTGGCAGTAGACGCAGTTGAAAGAGCAGATCGAATTGAGCAGCAGGAGGTCGATGCCCAGCGAGCGTCCCACTCTCCAACTGTCGACGGGGCCATAGACCGAGCTGACCCGGCGGGGATCGACCCGGGCAATGTCCTTCAGATCCAAGCTGGCTGCTGTCGTCATGCCGGACCGCCTTTCCAGCGAAGCCGGATTGACCGGCTCGAGTCGCTTCACCGTCCAATCAAGCAAGGCTGCTGCCAGCCAGGGGCCAAGGAGCGTGCGCCGACCCGCATGCTGAATGGGGAATTTGCCGGACGGTTGGGGCATTTGGCGGAATTTGCACTGGCGCCCACGGGCCTTTGATGGTAGAAGAGAGGATCAATTTTCGAGGAGAGAGAAACTATGCAATCTCGGGGTGAGTGGAGTTCCCGCGTTGGATTCATCATCGCCGCGGCCGGATCGGCCGTCGGTCTGGGCAACATTTGGGGCTTTCCCGTCCAGACCGCCCAGAACGGCGGCGGCGCCTTCGTCGTAGTCTATCTCATCTTCACCCTGGTGATCTGCCTCCCCGTCATCCTCATGGAGATCGCCATCGGACGCCGCACCCAACGCAATCCCGTGGGTGCCTTCAAGGCCCTTGCCCCGGCAAGCGCCTGGCCCTTGGTGGGGGGGCTGGGGGTCTTCGCCGGCGTCATGATCCTCTCCTTCTACATCGTGCTGGCGGGATACGTCCTGGGCTTCTTTCTGGAATGCGCCACCGGCGGACTGGAGCGCCTGTCCACGGACGGGGAATTCGCCGTCTTCGCCGGGTCGGTGGGCAAGACCTTTGCCTACATGGCCGGAATCATGCTAGCCACCATCGGAATCGTGGTGGGAGGTGTCAAAGGGGGAATCGAGAGGGCCACCCGAATCCTCATGCCCGTCCTGCTGGTCATGATGTTCGCGATGATCGCCTACATGCTGACCCTGCCCAACGCCGGGAAGGGTCTGGCCTTCTACTTTGTTCCCGACTTTTCCAAGCTGAGCATGGGCGTCCTCAACTCGGCCCTCAGCCAGGCCTTTTTCTCGCTTTCACTGGGGATGGGGGCGCTGATCACCTACGGCAGCTACGTCAGCCGCAAGGACAACATCGCCTCCTCGGGCTTCATCGTAGCCCTCTTCGATTCTTTCATCGCCATCACGGCCGGGCTTCTCATCATTCCCTCGATCTTCACGATGGACCCCAACGTTACGGCTGAAAACATGCCCGCAGGCCCGGGACTGATCTTCGTCTTTCTGCCTAAGATGTTCATGAGCCTGACTCCCAGCATCGGCTACTTTGCGGCTTCCTTTTTGGCTTCGTTTTTCTTCTTGCTGGTCTGCTTCGCCGCCATCACATCCACCATCTCGCTGCTGGAAGTCCCCACCTCCTGGGCCGTGGACGAGCGCGGCATCCGCCGCGGACGGGCCGCCCTGGCGATGGGCGGGCTGATTTTCTTTTTGGGCATATTCTCCCTTCTTTCCCAGGGCGCCAGCGACTTCTTCACCCGCTTCATCACCTATCCCAGCGGACAGACCGTCGACTTCCTCACCCTGGTGGCCGACATCTTCTTCGAAAGCGCCCTGCCACTGGGCGGATGCCTGATCTCGGCCTTCTGCGCCTTCCGCTGGAAGCGCGAGAACCTGAGCGCGGAGATCGCCCAGGGTTATCCAAAGTACATGGGGTCGTGGCAGGAAAAAGCCCTCAACGCGATCCTCTACGTGCTGCCCTTCATCCTCTTTTTCATCTTCATCAACACGGTGCTGGAGAAGTACTTCGCCGTCGAGATTTTCTAGAGCTTATTCGGGGGAGGCGACAGCATGTTGAAACACCTCACGGTATGGACGGCCATCCTGTTTCTCTTCGCGGTCGAGGCGCAGGCCCAGGTCAAGCAGGGTCAGTGGACGCCTTCGGTGGAGAACTCCACCAGGGGCTACTGCAGCATCGCCTACTGGACCTACCGCGATGACGGGGTGGAGATCTCGGGCGGACGCGTGACCCTGGGCTACGGGCGTCCGGCCTGGCGTCCTCAGTGGAACCAGGATGCGGCCTTCGACAGCCTCACCAAAGGGCGCATCTGGCGGCTGGGCAAGGACATGTGGACTTCCCTGGACAGCCAACTCGACCTGGAGATGGGCGGACGCAAGGTGGCCGCCGGCTACTACTACCTGGGCGCCAGGAGGAGGCAGCAAGGCGACTGGTCGCTGGTCTTCGTCGATCCCGAGGCGGTGCGTCCCGGCTACATCGACGCCTGGGCCTTCGTGCCTCGGGCCGATGAAGTGCCGATCCTGTTCGAGGTCCCTCTGGAGCACAGCCGCAGCGAGGCGTCGGCTACAGAGCTGAAGATGACACTGCAACTGCAGGGCGCTAAAGACCAGGGCCTGCTCAGCATCCAATGGGGACCCCACCTGCTGCGGGCTTCCTTCAAGCTCGACGTCCCCGCACCCGACTTCTACAAAGAGCAGCCTTAACCCAAGCCCTGTTCCCCGTCCTCAGCCTGGGGGTGGCGGAAAGCCTCTTGCACCGGCCGCAGCGGACGGTTGAGCCAGAGCGGACGCCTCCATCCGCCCGGTCCGGGGCCGGGACGCGTCATCTCGAGCCACTGGCGATAGATCTCGAAGCTCTTTCCCGTGTCGACTTCTACGTCGCCGTAGCGGTCGCCGGCCTGGGCAGGACGCAGCCGGACTCGCTGGTGCCAGCAGTGCATGCCGCTGACGGGATCGGGGTGGACGGGGAAAGTGAGGTTCTGGTGCACTCCGCCTTCGCGCCAGAAGATGCGTCCGCCGTCGGGGTCTCCTTGGGCATCGGGGCTGATGCCGCGCCGGTAGCGAAGTTTCCACACCCCTCCTTGGCCCGAGGACTCGCTACGGCTTATGTCGGCCAGGTTGACGGCCCAGCGGTTGGCCTTGGGATCCTGCGGGCGGCGCCAGCGTCCCAGGTGGTGGGAGCAGGCGGCCACGCCGGGACGGATGGCCTGGGTCACCCACACCCGGTCTACGAAGTGGCCGATCTCGGTTTCCACCCGCAGCAGTTCGCCGTCGCCGACGCCGACCCGCGCCGCGTCCTCGGGATGCAGCCAGACGGGGTTGCGGTTGGCGATCTCGTGCAGCCACTTGGAGTTGCCGGAACGCGAATGAATCAGGGTGGGAAGGCGGAAAGTCGGCACCAGCACCACTTCGCCCTTGTCGCGGTCAAGCTCCTGGGGATGGATGTGGCTCTTGATATAGACGGGAGTGGCATATTCCGGCCAACCCCATTCAGCCAGGGTGGACGAATAGATCTCCTGCTTGCGCGAGGGGGTGGGGAATCCTTGAACGACCCGCCCGCCCTGCCTCGAGCGGACGCCCAACGCCTGGCCGTCGCGGCTGATCACTCCGCGATCGTCTTCCCTGGCCCCGGCCAGCTTCTCCTCGTCGACCTCGCTCTCGTGCTTGCGGTAGCAGGACTGTTCCACTTCAAAGGCCCCGAAGCGGCGCATGTAGTCGAGGGGCGTCAGGTCATGCTCGGCGGCTTTCTCGGCCAGTCCCGGCGTGTGCTCGAAGATCCAGCGGTAATACTCCTCAACCGTGATCTTGCGGCCCGGACGGTAGGGCGACTCGAAGTGCTTGCGCACGCCCAGGTCGCCCTGGGGATCGATGCGCCAGGAAAGCTCGATCCAGAACTCGTCCTCCTCCCAAACCTCTCCGGGATTGGCCTGATAGGTGAACTCGACTTCCTCGCCCCTGCGCCTCATGGCTTCGCGGACGACCGGCTGGCGGAAGGCGATCCAGAGGCCGGAATGGGTTTCGTAGCTGATCAGGTCGTGGCGCTCGCCGGCGTGCCCCATGGGCAGCACGAAGTCGGCGAAAAAGGCCGTTTCGCTCCAGGTGGGCGTGAGGGCGGCGTGCAGTCCGATCTTGGCGGGGTCGCTGAGGGCTTCGATCCAGGAGAAGCCGTCGGGATAGGTCCAGACCGGATTGAAGACGCGGGTGAAATAGACGTCCAGCTTGCCCCGGCCCTCCTTGAGGAAATGAGGCAGCAGAAAGCTCATCTCGTAGTGACTGAAGGGGTACTCGTCGGGGAAGTGGAGCTGATTCCAAAAGCGGTGAGCCGGTGGACGGTCGAAGAGGGGCGGCTTGAACTTGTTCCAGGCGCTGGGCAGGGTTCCGCCGGGCGTGCCCACGCTTCCCGTCAGGACGTTGAGGAAGTGGAGAGCCCGCGATACCGCCCATCCCCCCAGGTTTCCGCTGGAGGCGCTGCGCCAGTTGTGGGTGGCGAAACGCGATCCCGCGCGTCCGATGCGCCGGGCCACTTCGACCACTGTCGCCGCGGGGACCCCGCTTTCCTTTTCGGCGAACTCGGGAGTGAATTCGGCATACTCCTGGGCCAGCAGGCGCAGGAAGTCCTCAAGGGAACCTCCGGCGGCGGAACGGGCCCCGAGGTACTCCTCCCAGTTGACCCATTCGCGCACAAAGTCGCGGTCGATCAGGTCCTCGGCCAGCAGGACGCGGGCCATGGCCAGCAGCACGGCGGCCTCGCTGCCGGGATAGGTGGGCATCCAGAAGTCGGCCATGGAGGCGGTGTTGGAGAGGCGCGGGTCCATCACCGCCAGCTTGGCCCCTTTCATCATGCCTTCGATGATGCGCTGGGCGTGAGGATTGAAGTAGTGTCCCGATTCCAGGTGGGCGCTGACCAGCAGGATGAATTCGGCTTCGGCGTGGTCGGGCGAGGGACGGTCGTATCCCTGCCAGGCGGCGTATCCGAAGCGGGCGCCGGCCGAGCAGATGTTGGTGTGAGAGTTGTGTCCGTCCACCCCCCAGGCGGCCAGCACCCGTTCGGCATAGCCCTCGTGTCCGGGACGGCCGACGTGATAGACCACCTCGTTGCGGCGCTCCTCCTGCAGGGCTTTGCGGATGCGGGCGGCGATCTCGTCCAGCGCCTGGTCCCAGCTCACCCGCTCCCAGCCCCCGGCTCCCCTCTCCCCCTTGCGGCGCAGCGGATAGAGGATGCGGTCGGGGTCGTTGATCTGGTTGATGGTGGCCGGTCCCTTGGCGCAGTTGCGTCCGCGGCTTCCCGGATGCCAGGGGTTGCCCTCGAATTTGCGCACCTTAAGGGTGTCGCGGTCGATATAGCTGAGCAGTCCGCAGCCTGCTTCGCAGTTGAAGCAGGCGGTGGGGACGATGACGTAATTCCGCTTGTGGCGGCGGGGCCAGGAAGTGGCTTCGTATTCGCTCCAGTCGTCCCATTGCTCGGGAGGCGGATAGTCGGTCAGCTTGCCCGGCGGCGTCAGGCGCGGCAGCTCAGGCAGGTGCGGCGAGTCCTCGGCGCTGCCATCCGACCGGTGCAGGTCGGGAATAAGATGCAGCCGTTCGGCCAGGCGCTCGAGCCAGCCGGGCCGCGGGGCGGAAGGGGCGCTGGTGGGTTTGGGTGCCATGGCTTTCCTAGCTGAGGCGAATCCACTGAGGAGCGCGCACCCAGGCGTGCTCGGAGAAATAGAGTCCGACGAGGACCAACAGTCCGGCCAGCGGCAGCGCCCAGCCGAAAAGGTCGAAGAGAGAGCTGGTGTGCCCCAGCAGCAGGGCCAGCGGAATGAGTCCGCCGCACACGACGGCGCCGCCCCAGAAAGCCGGCGCCAGGCGGCCCCGGAGGATGAACTCGGCGGCCCGGCTGGCATCGCGGGTGGCATGGGGCGTCGTCAATTCCAGTCCCAGCAGGGCCAGGTGCAAGAGCAGGGTTGCGCTCAGCATCCAGGCGAGAAGCCAGATCCAGCCTTGGGGCAGGGGTATCCAGGGGCTGGCCAGAGCCAGCGCGGCAGTGCCCGCCAGAGGCGCATGCAGGAACATCTTCAGCACGGCCAGCGGCGATTGCCACAGGTCCCTGCCCTTGGCCTGGGCTAAGAGATAGGCCGTGTAGGCGGCGGTGGCCGCCGCGGCCAAGGCCGTCAGGATCATCAATAGAGCAACCGCGCCCCCAGGACGCAGCATCGCCTCACCCCAGGACCACTGGCTCAGCGCCAGCGCCAGCAGCAGTGTGAGCAAGATTGCATAGGCGCCGATGATCCAGGCTCCCCTGACCAGCCACGACCTCCACTGGGGACGCAGCAGGACGTAGGCAAAGCGGGCCGGCTTGTCCAGATCCTTGACCAGCAGAGCCCCCGTCAAAGCCAGGAAAAAGAGGGCCGCGCCGAGACAGGCGCTCCACACGCCGGCGCTGGCCTCGGCCGCCCGCGAGAGCAGGAAGGGGGCCAGAAAGAGTCCCGCCGAAAGGGCCTTGGTCCAGATGTAGCCCGACACCTCCCACCCCCACAGCACTCCCTTGTCGGGGGCGTCGTAAACTCGCCGGGCCTCTTCGGCTGAGGCTTCCGGCGGAGGGACCTGGCGACGTTCGCCCACCGGGGACCCGTCCCGTCCGCCTTTGCGCTGCTCGGCGAAACGCGCGAAGTGCCCCACTCCGCTTTCCTGAGACGACCACAGGTAATCGGCGGCGGCCTGAGTCCGGGACGCATCCAGCGAGGCCGCGTCGCCGTCGATGTAGAACAACTGAGGATCGGTGCCCTTTTCCCCCTTGCGCACCGTCACCTGTTCGCGGGCCACCAGTTGGGCGATCTCGCTGGCAGGGTCCTGGAGGTCGCCGGAAACGATGGCGTGCTCGGGACAAACGTTGACGCAAGCCGGCTCCAGTCCGAGGTCGACGCGGTGGGCGCAGTAGTTGCACTTGGCGGCAGTGTGGTTCTGAGGATCGATGTAGAGGGCGTCGTAGGGACAGGCCTGCATGCAAGCTTTGCATCCGATGCAGCGGCGGTTGTCGAAATCGACGATGCCGTCGGGACGCCGGTAGAGCGCCGTCACCGGGCAGATCTCGACACAGGGCGCATCGGCGCAATGATTGCAGCGCATCACCGAGAAGTGACGCGTGGTCTGGGGAAAAATGCCCTTTTCGATGTACTTGACCCAGGTGCGGTTGACCCCGACCGGAACCTCATGCTCGGCCTTGCAGGCCACCGTGCAGGCGTGACAACCAATGCACTTGCGGTTGTCGATCACGAACCCAAATTGCAATCCCTTCCCCTTTCTAGGGGGATACTTTAGGCGCTGGCCCCGACGATTGCAAGACCCCGCCACCCCCCTTTCCGAGACGGACCTGGGAGGAATCATGTGCAGCAGGGAGAGCGGCCATCTCTTGTTGACAATCTACAGGAAGGCGGCTAGACTCTTGTCGACAATCTAGAGGAGGAAGACCGATGGGAGGATCGCGGCGGGCTGATTTGCTTCAGGGAACGTTGGACCTGCTCATTCTCAAGACGCTCTCGCTGGGACCCCGCCACGGGTGGGGGATCTCGCAGCGCATCCAGCAGATGTCCGACGAAGTCTTTCAGATCAATCAAGGATCGCTTTACCCGGCATTGCAACGCTTGCAGCAGGAGGGGTGGATCGCTTCTTCCTGGGGCGAGTCGGAAAACCGCAGGCGGGCCAAGTACTACCGCCTGACCGCCGAAGGGCGGCGCAGGCTGGAGGAACAGACCCGCAACTGGAAGGAAGTCTCGGCCGCCATCGAGCGGGTGCTGGCCACCTAGTGCAGTGCGTCAAATGTTTCGAGCCACCCTGTTGCGTTATTCCGCGCATTCAGCGTTGGGACCAGCCGCCGTCTCGCTTGCGCTCGCCGGGGCTGACCCTGGGCTGGCGAATTGCACCCCCTTCGGGGTTCTTTCGAACTTCGCATATCGCACCTCGAACTTGGCAAGGCCCTGGCTCAGAATTCATGACCGGCAGCACAAGTGGCCCAGCGGGTCAGCGATCCACACAGAGCAAAGGGAATTCAGCCCATGAGCAAGTGGACTCACCGCGTCAAGACCGCCCTCCGTTCCTGGTTCCGCCGTTCCCAGATGGAGCACGAATTGGACGAGGAGCTGGCCTTTCACCTTGAAATGCAGACCCGCCACAACCAGCGGCAGGGACTCAGTCCTCAGGAGGCCCGGCGCAAAGCGGCCCACCAATTGGGTGGTGTCGAGCAGGTGCGCCAGAGCGTCCGCGAGACACGCTCGGGAAGCTGGATGGAAGGGCTCCTTCAGGATCTGGGATTTGCCCTCCGCATGCTGCGCCGGCAGCCTGGATTCACCCTGGTGGCGGTCTTGACGCTGGCCCTGGGCATCGGCGTCAACACCGCCTTTTTCAGCGTCCTCCACGGCGTGTTGCTGGCCGACCTGCCTTATCCCGACAGCGAGCGGCTGGTCTATGTGGGCAACAACTACCTGGGCGAGGACTCGCCCCGCACCTATAGTTCGGTTTCGGAGGCTGAATATCTCGACTACCGAGACCGCAGCCAATTGATCGGCCCCATGGCTCTGTGGGGCTACGGGGGACTCAACGTGACAGTGGGAACAGGTCCTCCCGAACTGTCGCGCGGGGCCCGGGTGACGCCCAACTTCTTTTCCGTGATGGGAGTGGAGCCTTCCCGAGGCAGGCGCCTTTCCGATGCCTCCGGCGGACCTGGTGGCCCCGAGGAAATCGTCCTTTCCCATGGCTTCTGGCAGCGGCGCTTCGGGGGCGAGGAGCAGATCGTGGGGAGAGTCCTGGAGATCGAGGGCCGCCCACTGCAAGTCGTGGGGGTGATGCCGCCTGGCTTCAACTATCCCTACCGGGAGATCGACTTCTGGATTCCGCTGGTCATCGATCCGGCCAACCTGCCGTCGCGCGGGGCTCACAACCGGCGTATCGTGGGCCGCCTGGCGCCCGGCGCCGATATCCGTCAGGCAGGCCGCGAATTGGCGGCCATCTCGGCCCAGTTAGAGGAAGAGTATCCCGAGTATTATCCGGAGTCGAGCGGCTTCCAGGCCTCGGTGATCTCGCTCAAGGAGCATCAGGTGGGCGAGGCCCGTCCGGCCCTGATGGCCCTGGCGGGAGCGGTGGCCCTGGTGCTCCTGATCGCCTGCGCCAACGTGGCCAACCTGCTGCTGGCGCGGGGATCGTCGCGGCGTCCCGAAATGGCCGTCCGCACGGCCCTGGGGGCCGGACGCAAGCGCCTGATGCGCCAGTTGCTGACCGAGACGGCGCTGCTGTCGCTGCTGGCGGGCGCCGCCGGACTGCTGGCCGCCGACCTGACCCTGGACGCCCTGCGCTGG
>DATIPQ010000135.1 GCA_035471785.1 Acidobacteriota bacterium | reverse complement strand
TGGCCCAGGAAGACCAGTTCTACGCGTCGGCCGTCACGGGTCATGTCCGAGGAGATCTGTCCACCCGAAATGCCGAAGACGGCCTCCATCTTGTCGCCCTTGCGCTGCACCTCGGCGATGGGACGCAGTCCTTGAAAACGCGCGGGCGATTGAAAAGCGAAGGCCAGGCGGGCCCGAGCCAAGTCGCGGGTGGAAAAGTCGACGAATCCCTTCTGTGAGCGGATCAGAACGTCCTGGCGGGTGGTCTTGACCTTGATCTTGTGAAAACGGTCCTTGCCCTTGCGCAGTTTTTTGGGCTCCACGGCCGCCAGATAGACGTGACTTTGCTCGGCCGTAGAGGCCACCAGCACGGCGCCCAGGTCGTTGCTGTTGTAAAAAGCCGAACCGTTGGTTCCCGCCGCCAGGGCCACCAGAGCGTCCTGGCTGTCGGTGATGTCGTCGATGCGGGTGGTGTCGAAGAGCTGCACGGGGATGTCGCCTTCCGCTCCGTCGCCCGTGATGGTGCGGAAGCGTTCGGCCACGTCGACGAACAACTCATCGGTGTTGGTCCTTCCCTCGACCTGGGAGAAAATCGAAGGACTCTCGGAATTGGGGTCGGAGGGATTGTAGGCGCCGATGCCCGGCACGCCCACCAGTCCGCGGGCGTCAACCGTATAGAAGCTGATGCCATAGGCGTTGGAGAGGGAGACGATCTCCTCGATCGTCTCCTTGACCTGCGGATCCTTGGCCACGGCGGCGTTGCGCGAAGCGTTCATGCGGGTCTGGCTGTTCCTCGAGGAGGCCACGGCAGAGCGGGCAAAGAACTCGATGTCCTTGAGCGGATTCATTGGATAGCCTTCCGAGAAGAAGACTACGTGCTTGCGTCCGGGATGAGAAGAGACGGCGTGCACCAACTCCCGCATCCCGTTGCGCAGGTAGTGCATCTGCTCCAGCAGTTCATCGATATAGCCGGCGTCGGGGATGCCGCTGGCCCTGGAGGTGCCGGTGGGGTTGAAGAGCGTACCCGGCTGCAGGCTGTTGACGGCCTTCAGCAACACCCCGCGGTCCTGGGTGAAGGGCGCGACTACGTTCAGCTTGCGGTCGATTTCGGCCAGCATGACGAAGTGGTCGGCTTCCAGAGACTGCCCGATAAAGCCCTTGATGGCTACCACCGAACGGTAGAAGTTGGCCGCATCGATGGTGCGGCTGTCGAGCAGGATCACGGTGCGCTTGGAAAGCTGACGGCGGAAGGCGGGGTCGTCGGGGGCCTGGGGATCGACCTCTCGCGCCGATGACATGGCCGAACCGTCGGCAGCCGCCTGGTCACCGGGCATAGGCGGAAGCAGATGAAGGAGCTTTTGTTTCTTGCCGTCGATTTCGACTTCGATCTCGTCCAGAGTCAAGTCGTCGACAAAGCGTCCTCTCTTGCTCAAGGCCAGAAATTCGATAATGACCCGCTCGGAGTTGACGCGGAACAGAGGCGTCTTGTCGTCGGGCTCCTGTGCGGGGAGGATCGATCCTCCCAGGACTCCCGCGAGCAGAACCGTGAGGATTCGGCGCATGGTGTTTTCCCTTTGTTTGCTGATCAGTTAACGCTGAATTCGAGTTGCTTGGCGCCCATGGTGCCGGCCATGCGTCCTCCGGGCCCTCCGGGGGGAAGAGGCGGACGAGCTTTTGCTTCTGGCCGTCGATCTTGACATCTGCCTCCCAATGGACGTTCTGCTCGGGCGCTGAGAACCTTGAATAACTCTGGCCATTATACGCCCCCTGGCTCCGTCCGCACTAAAATGAGGTAGGAACGAGAGAATACTCTGTCGAGAATTGTGACTAAGTTTCGCCTTGGGTAGTTCCGATTCGCCCAAGGGTTGGCGGGTGTTACGGCGGCGATTATAATCCGGCACTCAAAGGAGGGCTCGTGAAGAAGAATGTTGCCGTATTGCATTTGTTGATGCTGATTTGTCTGTGGCTGCCGCTCTCGATGACCGCTCAGGAACCGGAGCAGGACGAGCAGGAACAGGGTGCGGAAGCCGAAGAAGATAAAAGCCGCCTCAACTCGTCCGCCTTCGGCGGCCTCGAGCTGCGCTCCATCGGCCCGGCGGTTACCGGCGGACGCATCGGCGCCATCGCCGTCCACCCCGAGAAGCGTCATCTCTACTACCTGGGCGTGGCCTCGGGAGGCGTCTGGAAGACCGAGAACAACGGCGCCACCTGGACGCCCATCTTCGACAAGCAGGGCTCCTACTCCATCGGCGACGTGGCACTCGATCCCGGCAACCCCAACATCGTCTGGGTGGGGACGGGCGAACGCAATTCGCAGCGCAGCGTCTCCTACGGCGACGGCATCTACAAGAGCTTGGACGGCGGCAAGAGCTGGAAGCACATGGGACTCAAGCAGTCCGAGCACATCGGACGCATCCTGGTGCATCCCGAGGACGGCAACATTGTTTACGTGGCGGCCCAGGGTCCGCTGTGGGGAGCGGGCGGCGACCGCGGACTCTACAAGACCACCGACGGCGGGGCCAACTGGAGCAAGGTGTTGGAGATCAGCGAGCACACCGGCGTCAGCGACGTGGCCATGGACCCGCGCCATCCCGACGTGCTCTACGCCGCCGCCTACCAGCGCCGCCGCCGCGTCTGGACCATGATCGACGGCGGACCCGAGAGCGGCATCCACAAATCGACCGACGGCGGAGCCACCTGGACCGAGCTGACCAGCGGACTGCCCAGCGTCGACATGGGCCGCATCGGCCTGGCCGTCTCCCCGGCCAATCCCGACGTCGTCTACGCCCAGGTCGAAGCCGCCGAGGACAAGGGCGGCATCTTCCGCAGCCAAGACCGCGGGGCCACCTGGGAGCGGCGCAACCCCTTTGACGCCACCGCCTTCTACTACAGCCAGATCGTGGCCGATCCCGTCGACCCCGACCGCATCTACACCCTCAACACCTTCACCTGGGTGTCGGAAGACGGCGGACGCACACTCGAGCGCCTCAGCAACCGCAACCGCCACGTCGACGACCACGCCCTCTACATCGATCCGGGCCAGCCCAACTACCTGCTCATCGGCGGCGACGGCGGACTTTACGAGAGTTACGACCGCGGTGAGACCTGGACCCACAAGGCCAACCTGCCCATCGTCCAGTTCTACCGGGTGGAAGTCGACAACGAAGAGCCCTTTTACAACGTCTACGGCGGAACCCAGGACAACGCCAGCCTGGCCGGTCCCTCGCGTACCTACGCCAGCGACGGAATCGTCAACGCCGACTGGTACGCCACCCGAGGAGGCGACGGCTTCCAGACCCGCGTCGACCCCAACGACCCCAACATCGTCTACGCCCAGGCCCAATACGGCGAACTGGTGCGGTTCGACCGCCGCAGCGGAGAGAGCATCGACATCAAGCCCACCGAGGGCGCCCAGGAGAAGCCTTTCCGCTGGAACTGGGACTCGCCGCTGATCCACTCGCCCCACTCGCCTACCCGCATCTATTTCGCCGCCAACAAGCTCTTCCGCAGCGACGACCGCGGCGATTCCTGGACGGCCGTCTCCGGCGACCTGACCCGCCAGATCGACCGCAACACGCTTGAAGTCATGGGCAAGATCTGGGGACCGGACGCGGTGGCCCGTCATCGCTCGACTTCGCAGTACGGCAACATCACGGCCCTCTCCGAATCGCCGCTGGAGGAAGGACTGATCATCGCCGGCACCGACGACGGACTCATCCAGATCACCGAAAACGGCGGCGGCCAGTGGCGGCAACTGAAGAGCGAAGACCTGTTAGGGATCGACGAGCGCGTCTACGTGGCCGACGTGGTCACTTCGCGCCATAACGCCGGCCGCATGTGGGCCGTCTTCAATAATCACAAGAACAACGACTTCAAGCCCTACCTGCTGCGCAGCGACGACCGCGGACGGAGCTGGACCCAAATGGTGGAGGGCGTCCCCCAAGAAAACTCGCCGCTATGGACGGTGGTGGAAGATCACGTCGACCCCGACCTGCTCTTCCTGGGCGGCGAGTACGGACTCTTTTTCTCCATCGACGGCGGCGCCATGTGGATCGCCCACAAGTCGGGACTGCCCGTCATCGCCGTGCGCGACCTGGCCATTCAGGAGCGCGAGAACGACCTGGCGCTGGCCACCTTCGGACGCAGCTTCTACATCCTCGACGACTATGCTCCCTTGCGTGAGGTCAGCGAGGAGCTGCTGGAGGCCGAGGGCCACATCTTCCCCGTGCGCGAGGCCCTCATGTACGTCGAAGACCGCCGCCGCGCAGGCTCCTCGGGGGACGCCTTTTTCACCTCCGACAATCCGCCCTACGGCGCCATCATCACCTACTACGTCAAGGACGCCGTCAAGAGCAAGCGGGCCAAGCGCAAGGAGGCTTCCAAAAAAGACGGTCCCATCGAGCCCACCCGCGAGCAGTTGCGGGAAGAGGAGCGCGAGATGCCCCCCGCCGTCTACCTGACCATCAGAGACGCCCAGGGCAACGTCATTCGTCGCCTCGATGGGGCCAACCGCAAAGGCGTCCACCGCGTCGACTGGGACCTGCGCGACCCCGGAATCAGCCTTGAGACCGGGAACGGCGGACGGGGACGCCGCGGCGGCGGCAGCGGTCCCCTTGTCATGCCCGGAGAATACTCGGTCACTCTATCCCGCCTGGCCGAGGGCCGGTGGACCGACCTGGCGGGGCCCGTCGCCTTCACGGTCAAGGTTGAAGGCGAAGTCACCCTGCCCGCCTCCGACCGCCAGGAACTGGTCGACTTTCAACGCAAGACCTACGAGTTGATGCGGGCCGTCAGCTCGGCCTTGCGCGTGGCCAATGCCACTGAAGAACGCCTCCAACAGGTGCGCGCCGCCATCCTGCAAACGCCGCGGGCCGACGTCCAATGGCTGTCCGAGCAGGCCTCCCTCCACCAGCGCTTGCAGGACATCCTGCTGGAACTGCGCGGCGACCCCGACGTGGGCGACGTGGGATTGCCCTCTCCGCCCTCCATCAACAACCGGGTCAGTTCGGTGGCCTTCGGAAGCCGCTTCTCGACCTCCGCCCCCACTCAGACCCAGCGCGACCAATACGATATCGCCGCCGGGGCTTTTGCAGAGGTGCTTCCCCAACTGCGCCAACTGGTGGAAGAAGACCTTCCCGCACTGGAAGAAAAACTCACCCAGGCCGGCGCCTCCTACACCCCGGGCCGCCTGCCCGATTGGGACAACAATTGAGGAAGCCAGTGCGGATTGAAGGCGGGTTGGCGAAGTTCGGTACAATGCCCACAGCATGAGAATCAAAGTCTCGCTGGCTCAGATCAACCCCAAGAGCGGGGACCTGTCGGGGAACACCGGGATCATTCGCTCGGCCTTTGAGAAGGCCCGCCGCGAGGGCGCCGACCTGGTGGCCACGCCCGAACTGTGCCTGACCGGCTACTGCCTGGACGAGAAGCTGCTGGCCAACCGCAGCTTTCTCAAGCAGAACAAGCGCATCCTCTTGGACGAACTGCTTCCGGCCACACAGGGCATCGCCGCCGTCGTCGGATTCATCGACTTCGACACCGCCCGCCGCGGACCCGACGGCTGCTGGATCCGCTACAACGCCGCCGCCGTCATGCAGGACGGCAAGCTGCTGCAGATCGTCCACAAGCGCCTGCTCCCCTCCTACCGCTATTTCGAAGACAAGCGCTATTTCGAGGCCGGGCGCCAGGCTGATCCCGTCTCCATCCGGGTTGAGGGCGGCGAGATGACCGTGGGCGTGCTCATCTGCGAGGACATCTGGGACGAGGGATACGAATTCAAGCCCTCGCGCCTGCTCTGCGAGAAAGGCGCCCGCCTGCTGGTGGTCATCAACGCCAGTCCCTTCGTGGCCTCCACGCCGGGACGCCAGGACGGCAAGCGCTTCCGCCGCCGCGACCTGGTGCGCCGCCAGCGAGAGTGCACGGGCCATCCCATCGTCTACGTCAACACCGTGGGCGCCGGCGACAACGGCAAAAACCTGATCATGTTCGACGGCTCAAGCCGCGCCTATGACAGCCAGGGACGCCTGGCTCTGGCCATGCCTTCCTTTCAGAAAGCCCAGGCCTCGGTCACTTTCAAGGACGGGTTGGCCGAGCCGGTCGAACCTCCCAAGTTCGAACGCGAGCAGGAAATCTTCGAAGCCTTGGTCTTGGGAGTGGGCGATTACTGCCGGAAACTGGGCTTTGAGCGCGTTATCGAACCCATCTCAGGGGGAATCGATTCGGCTTTGGGCGCCGTCATCGCCTGCCAGGCCATGGGACCGGAAAACGTCAAGCTCTACAACCTTCCCACCCGTTTCAACAGCCGGGCGACACGCGATGCGGCGGCCGAGCTGGCCCGCAACCTGGGCGCCGAGTACAAGGTTCTGCCCATCGAAGAGATGTACGAGACGGTGTGCCGCCAATTCGAAGAGCATGCCCACCCCATCCAGCGCAGCGTGACCCGCGAGAACGCCCAGTCGCGCCTGCGCGGACTGGTGATGATGATGGAGTCCAACGATTCTGGCGCGCTGCTGCTCTCCAACGGCAACGCTACCGAGATCGCTCTGGGCTACGCCACCCTCTACGGAGACATGGCGGGCGGCCTCGCGGTTCTCGGAGACCTTACAAAGCCCGACGTCTACCGCGTCTCCCATTACGTCAACCGCCGCTTCGGACGCGAAGTGATTCCCAACAGCATCCTCCAAGCCGTGCCTTCGGCGGAACTGGCCGAAGGGCAAAGCGATCCCTTCGAATACGACGTGGTAGGTCCCGTGGTGGAAGACTGCGTGGAGCGCACCTATAGTCCCGGCGAACTGGTTGAGCTCTTCCAAAAGCGGGAACTCGATCCCAACCAATACCCCGAGGACGTCTACGACCGTTACGACGCCGAGAGCTTCGAACGGCTCTGCCGCCACCTTTTCGGCCTCCTCAACCGCTCCGTCTTCAAGCGCCTGCAAGGCGCCCCCATCATCGCCGTCAGCGACCGCGCCTTCGGCTTCGACCTGCGCGAAACCCTCATCAACGGCTGGGAGGGGTAGAAACGCAAGCAGCCTGCAAGATGAGGACACGGTTCGCGTCCTGAAACAGCCTAAAGCAGGCCTGGGAGATACTCAGCGATCGCTGAGGAATTCTCTGTCCACGTCCGTCCTAATAATAGACCTTACCTACACCAACCTGAACAGGAGGGAAGGATCCGATGGCTAAAAAGACCCATGAGGGCGAAGACGAGATCTTTTTCGCAGACAGGTGGCGAGGAGCGATGGCACTCCTTTCCGCCAACAAGTACTTATTCCTGCTGCTCTTGTTTCTCACCTATCTGCCTTTTGCCGGCAACAAAGGCTGGTTTCTCTACAGCGTGCTGGGAAACCTGTTCCATGAGTTCGGCTTCTGGGGGATCACATGGGTCGCTTTCGCGGTGCTGCTGAGCATGTGGTCCTTAATGGTGGCTCAAGGGATAGTATCCGATGGGATCCTGGTCGACCCCAACACTCATCCTCCCCGCTTTCTGGAGTGGTTCTTTTCGGTGCCGGTGCACTTCTTGCAGTTTCTCTTCTACTGCCTGCTGGCCGTGCCAACCATCTGGGTGATGATCGAGCATGCGGCGACATCGACGATTCTCTGCATCCTGGCGATAGCAATAGGCGCTCTAGCCGCCTTTTCAGTTCTCCTCTGCAGCGTTCTCTCAACCCGCTTGGCATCACCTGCCTTCAGACCGCTTGTGTTCTTTCATTGGCCTTCCAAAATCCGCCAAGACGCTCCCTTGACCGGCTTTTTCAATCTGCTTCTAAGGATCTTTTCATCACTTGCCCGCGGGTTGCACCTCTATTGGATTTTTCCCGGGGCGACGCCCGAGGAGAGGAATGCCAACTTCCACAAGAAGGACTCGCAAGTACAGCCTGTCCACTTCTTTTCCACGACTGTGGTCGTTCTGCTGGTGCTGGTCCTGGGCCTGTTCTACTTTCTCTACCGTCCGGGCTGTGGGTGGGCATCCGACTTGCCGGCGGTTTTTTTCCTCTATGTGCTGATGATGCTCCTGATCTGGGTCTTGGCCGGCCTGCAGTACCATCTCGGACGCTTCAGGATATCGCCCGTCTTGGGTTTGCTTGTGCTCATCCTCATTTCAGGGCTGACGCGCCGTCCCGCCGTCTACTCGGGACTCGAGGACGAAGGGCCGCCGCTTTCGGCGGTTGAAGTGGCCCGCAAGACCCCCAACAAAAACCTGGTGGTCGTAAGCTCAACGGGAGGGGGTATTCTGGCCGCCGGCTGGACCACGCTGGCCCTGGACCGTCTCATCAACGGCTGGGACTGTAAAGGCGAGGACACCGATTACGCTGGCCGGGCTGACCTGCGGAAGGAAATCCGGCTCATCAGCGGTGTCTCAGGAGGGTCCGTCGGGACCGCTTTCTACCTCCACGGTCTCAGCCAGCATCAATCGCTGGCCGAAATCCGCGCCAAGAGCGTGGCCCCGGCCCTGGGCGCCGTGGCTTACGGATTCGCCTATTACGACATTCCGGAACTGCTCCTCGGCCCTCTCTACGATGTCGACGACGACCGGGGATGGATGCTGGAGGAGGAATGGCATCGCATTGCCACCAGCAGGTGGCTGGAGGACCAGGTAGTCCGGGAGAATATGGACTTTTCCAATTTCTTCGATCATCCACGTATGTCCGGCTTCAGAGACGGCATCCGGGAAGGCAGCCTGCCGGCCTTCATCCTTAACGCCACCGCGATGGAATCGGGACGGCGTGTGATGATCACGCCCATCAAAAAGTGGGAGGAGGCAGATGCGGCCAACGCTCTCTTCGGGGAAGATCAGAGACGCGGATTCACCTTGCCAGAGTACCTTGAAGGAGAAACGCAAACCGACTTGAGTCTGTGGACGGCCGCCCGGCTCTCCGCCACCTTCCCTTACATCAGCCCGGCGGCGCGTTTTCGGGGTGTGGGCCAGCCCGTCAAGGCCTGCGAAGACAATCAACCTTGCGGCTATTCGCACAGCATGATCGACGGCGGCTACTACGACAATTATGGTGTGGCGTCGGCTCTCGACTGGCTCAACACGATCATGGAGGCTCGACTTGAACCAAACTCGGGACTCGAATTCGAAAAGGTAGCCGTCGTGCAGCTGCGTGCGTCGGCTCCCGACGATCCGCTCAGCGATTCCAATATCAGCTCGATCCGTGCGGCCTTGCTGGGTCCTGTCTTCGGCATTCTCAATATCCGCAGCGGGGCCGCTTTCGAACGCAACCGCATTTCGGTTCAGCGGTTCCTTGACCGCTGGCAGGCGATTTTCCGTCAAAGGGGAATCAACGTCAGGCTGAAGAACGTGGTCTTTCAGCCGGCTCAGGATTACGAGGGCCCTCTTTCCTGGCAGCTTTCCAGGCGCGAAGTCGATGCGCTGGAGGACGCCTGGGACAGCGCCTCCATCTGCGCCAAGGCAAAAGACTTGCAAGGCTTTCTCGCCAGCAGCGTTGCCCAGACTGCGCCCGACGAGCAGGGGATCAGGTAAGATCCAGCAATGGACCGCCCAATCGACAGCCGCTTGGCCATTGTGGGACTTGGCAAGATGGGGAGCATCTTGCTGCAAGCCTTTCTCGAACAGGGACTCTTCGATCCCAAGCGCATCCGGGCCTCGGTGCGCCATTCCCACCGCCTCGAGCAGAGGCGCGAGAAATTCGACGTGGAGGTCAGCACCGACAACCGCCACACCGTGGCCGACGCCGAAATCGTGCTTCTGTGCATCAAGCCTCAGGTGGTCAACGAAGTGTGCCGCGAGATCAGCCAGACCCTGCGTCCGGATGCGCTGGTCATTTCC
>DATIPQ010000134.1 GCA_035471785.1 Acidobacteriota bacterium | reverse complement strand
GAGGCCTACATGTCGCTGGAGTCAGGCGGCGCGGAGCTGGCCTCCTATGCTTCGGCGGCCATGGCGCTGGCGCTGCTGCCCATCCTGAGAGGCTACGACCGCATGTCGGAGCGGGTGGCCCGCAGACGCCTGATCACCATCATCACGCTGATCTTCGTCTCCAACCTGGGCATCTTCTATTACCTGGCCCTGATCGAGATGAACCACCTGGGCATCGTCTTCTTCGTCTGGGTGGGCATTTTCAACTACATGGTGGTGGCCCAGTTCTGGGGATTCGCCAACGACATCTACCTGCCGGCCCAGGGCGAGCGGCTCTTTCCCCTCATCATGATCGGACAGAATACCGGCGCCATTCTCGGTCCCAAACTGGCCGGATGGTCCATCCAATGGACGGGCGACACCAACTTCATGCTGCTGGTGGCGGGAGGCCTTTTGGGAGCGGCGCTGGGGCTGACCGTCTGGGTCGATTTGCGGGTACGCCGGGAGGCGGCTCTGGCACAGGCCTCCCAGCCAGCCCAAGAAGAGGGGGACGGGCAATTGAGGGCCCAAGAAGAAAAGGCCCAGCGCCCCCTCGAGGCCGCGGCCGGCTTTCGCCTCATCTGGGAGCATCGCTACCTCTTCTTCATGGCCCTGCTCATCCTGGTGCTCAATCTGGTCAACACCACCGGCGAGTACATCATGCGCAGCGTCGTCTATTCCGAAGCCGCGGCAGCCAACCAGTCGCGCAACGTCTTTGCGGGACTCTTCTATGCCGACTTCTTCTTCTGGGTCAACGTGGTGGCCTCCATCATCCAGGTCTTCCTGGTGTCGCGCATCTTCAAACACCTGGGGGTGCGCAAGTCGGTCTACATCCTTCCCTTCATCGCACTCATCGCCTACGGCAGCATTGCACTGGTTCCCGTGTTGGCCGTCATCATGGTGGTCAAGATCGCCGAGAACGCCACCGACTACTCCCTCATGAACACCCTGCGGGCCGCCCTCTACCTGCCCACCAGCCGGGAGATGAAGTACAAGGCCAAGATGGCCATCGACACCTTTTTCGTGCGGGCCGGAGACGTTATCTCAGCCGGCTTCGTGGCCCTGGGCGCCGAAGTCCTCAACTTGGGGCCGCAAGGATTCTCGGTGATGGTCTTCTGCGTGGTGCTGGTCTGGTTGTGGCTGGTCCGCCAACTCACCCGCGAGCACAAGAAGATATCGAGCGACTAAAGGGCGCTGTCGAGCCGCTCGCCCTCCATGGCCTTGCTTGCCCTCCATAGCCTCTGGCGAAGGAGGGGCGAAGGAGGGCCGCACCCGCTCGCTTACCGAAACCACGACTTTTTTGGCACCCGACGTGCTTCCTACTACCTCCGTCTGAAATACAACCCTGAGTTTCAGCCCAAAAAGGGTTCTCCGGCGGCTCTTCACGGCCTCTGGGGACGGGAAATCGAAGGCAGTTTTCGAAGCAGCGTCAAAAAATTGACACTTGCGAATTGGAGCACTTTCATGAACAGCACAGCCAAAGCCACTAATTCCTGGAACGGGAAAGCCCAGCCCCAGTCTAGGGTCATCGAGGCGGCTCCCAAACTGCGCCTGGTCCGCAACGAAGTCCTGCCGCTGACGGAAGAAGCGCTGCGTCCTCAGCAGCCTTCTCATCAGGGCGACCCTCTGGAGCGTCCGGTGCGCGATTTTTGCGGAATCTGCGGCAACAAGATCGAAGGCCGCATCATCAGCGAGCAGCGGGCCAGCGGATGCAACCTGAAGCCTCAGGTCTGGCATTATCACGAAGTTTGCTACAAGCAGTTGGAGCGCATGCGGCGCCACGACAACAACTGCTGGGCTGAGTCCAAGCCCACCAATCCCGAGACTCGTTACGGTGCGGTGGACGCCGCCGCCTCTTACGGCGAAAACCCGTCGTATTCGCTCTTCAGCTAGTCAGCATCATCTCGATTCGTCTCTCCTCCCCTGAACGGGCGCAAGAGCTGGCAGTTCTTGCGCCCTTTTTTCCATTCCCGCTACCGCCGCTTGATTGGGCGCCCCGGCCGGGCCCGATAAAGTCCCCTCGCCCGCGGGCCGATAAGCCTGGGTAAGGGCGGGCCGCGGCTCGCCTCATGGAGCTTTCCAGCGGGCGGTAACTTATGCTGCAAGAAATCAAGCGTTTCATCGAAGGGCTGGAGGAGCTTCCCACGGTTTCGCCGGTGGTTTTGAAGCTGATTTCGGTGGCCTCCGACCCGGATGCCGGATTGCGGGAGGTTGCCAGGATTCTGCAAGCCGACCAGTCTTTGGCCTCCAAGATCCTGCGCCTTGCCAATTCGCCCGCTTTCGGCTTTTCAGGACGGATCGCCAGCATTGACCGGGCCACTGCCCTGCTGGGGCTCGATCTGGTGCGCAGCGCCGCTCTCTCGGTCATCGTCGTGGATCTCTTCCGCGATGAAAAAGACAGCGAAATGCCCTTGTGCGAGTTCTGGCGCCACAGCATGACCTGCGCGCTGGCCAGCGAAGCTCTTGCCGACCGGCTGGGACACAAGAATGCCAAAGAAGCATTCCTGGCCGGACTGCTCCACGACATCGGAAAACTGGTGCTCTTGAAGTGGGACCGTCAAAAGTATGACGCTGTCCTCAAGGAAGCTCGCGACCGCGAGGAGCCGTTGCTGGCGGTTGAGGAGCGCATATTGGGCGCGGGACACACCTGGGTGGCCAAGACGCTGATGGAGCACTGGCACTTCCCCGACTCCATCCGCAATGCGGCCTGGCTGCACCATCAGCCGCCCAGCCACTTCGGAGACCGTCCTCATCAGCACACGGCCTTCATCGTGGGTTGCGCCGACAGCCTCTGCCACCACTTCCGCTTCGGAGCCAGCGGCAACGCCGTGACGCTCTTCGACCTGGACGTCTTGAGCGCGCGCTCGGGACTGCCGGTGGCCGACCTGGTCGACATTTCCTCCCGCATCCTGCGCGACTACGACGACGTGGCGGCCCAATTCGACTGGCAGGGCGGCGACAGCGCCGAGCTTTACATGGGGACGGTGACGAGGGCCAACCGCGAACTGACGCGCATTCACCTCGACCTGCAAAGCCGCAACGCAGAACTGATGCGCCGCCAGCGCATCATGGAGTCGATCCGAGTCCTGCAGGAAACCGTCAACCCTCCCTCTTCTTGCGCCTCGGGTCTGAAGGTGGCCGTCGAGTTGCTCAGCCGGGTGCTGAAGACGCGCCGGCTGGTAGCGGTGGCGCCGCAGCCCGCTCACAAGGGATTCGAAGGCTGGTTGCTGGTGCACGGCTCATCATCGCCTCAGCGCATCGAGTTTTCCCTCACCACCGATGCCGGAGACGACCTGACCCGACTTCCCCAGCGCCAGCAGGTGGCTCTGATCATCCGCAGCCTGGAGGCCGCGGGAGAGGACCTGGAAGCTCCTCACGAAGTGCGGGGAGCGCTGCGCTCGCCTGATCTGCTGGTGGTTCCTCTCACCTCGGGACGACGCATCCTGGGACAGATTTTCGCCGATCTCGACCTGCAGTCGCAGGAGGAGAAGCGGGGCGAGGCGGCCGAAATGCTGCAACAATTCGCCCGCAGCCTGGCCATCTGCCTGGAACGGATCATGCTCTTCGACGAGCTGGACCGCCAAAACGAGCTGCTGGCACGCATGTCGCGCCAGCAGGAAAGCGTCCGCAGCAAGCTCTCCCAGAGCGAGCGGCTGGCCTCGGTGGGGCGCCTGGCGGCGGGAGCCGCTCACGAAATCAACAACCCCCTCACCATCATCTCGGCTCAATCCCAGTTGCTCCTCTCCAGCGCTTCCTCGCGCAAACAGCGGGATGCCCTGAGCAACGTCCTGCAGCAGTCCGAGCGCATCGCCAAAATCGTCCGCGACCTGATGGGACTGGCCCGTCCTGCCAAGCCGCAGGCCCAGCCCGTAGATGTCAAAAAGGTGCTGGAGCAAAGCCTGGGATCGCTTCAGGACCGCCTGGAGCAAAATGACGTCGCGCTGGAAACCGATTTTCAGCCGGTCCGGCCCCTGCAAGCCGACCCCCGCCAGTTGGAGCAAGTCTTCATCAACCTGGCCGTCAACGCGGTACAGGCCATGCAGGGGGGCGGACGCTTGACGGTGCGGCTCAAGCCCGACGCGCAGCGCCAGGGCGTGCTGATCGACTTCAGCGACACCGGGCACGGCATTGCCGACGATCATCTCAAGTCCATCTTCGACCCCTTCTTCAGCACCAAGAAGGAAGGCCAGGGAGTCGGCCTGGGACTGGCCATCTGTCATTCCATCGTGCAGGCCCATTCGGGCGAAGTGCGCGTGTCCAGCCGGCTGGGCGAAGGAACCACCTTCACCATCAGACTGCCCCAACGGGGAGTGGCGGGATCGCCTCCCTCACCTCCCAGATCTTCTCAGGTCCCGCGCCTGCGCCCGGTGCCGTCAGGATGCCAGCGCGTGCTGATCGTCGACCGCGAGGCGGCGCTGAGCCGCATATTGGCCGAGACCCTCAGTCCTCACGGGTTCAAGGTCGATACCGCCGACGACTCAGACCAAGCCCGCCAGATGGCCGCCGAGACCGACTATTCGGCGGCGGTCGTCGACATGCGCTTGAACGGCGCCTGCGAAAGCAAGCTGGTGAAGCACTTGAACAAGACTCGTCCCAAGATCAAGATCATCGCCACCAGCGGAAGCACCGACAAGAACGAGTTCGCCGCCGTCAAGGACCTGGCGGCGCTGTGCCTGCGCAAACCTTTCCATCCCCAACGTTTGCTGGAAGCTCTCCACCAGGCCCTGCAACCCGGACGAACGGCGGCGCCGCCTTTCCGCGAACGCTCGGCCTCGGCCTGAGCGACGCGCTATAATGTGGCCATCGTGAGATTCCGCTTCTTGCTCCTGTGGCTGGCGTTCTTGCCTTCGATCCTGGCTCAAAGCGCCCAGGACTACGCCCAGCAGGCCCGCCAGATGAAGAGCGACGGCGAGCCGGTGGCGGCGCTGCAGGTGCTGGAAGAAGGGCTGTCCCAGCATCCCCGCGACCTCGCCCTGCTGGAACAATACGGCGTGCTGTTGCTCGACCTGGGGCAATCCGGCAGCGCTGCCGCCGTCTTTCGGCGCGCCCTCGAACAGCGTCCCGGGGAGGCCCGCTACCGGCGTCATCTGGCTCATGCCCTGCTTATGCAGGGTGATCTCGAGGGAGCCCGAGAACTGCTGCAGGACGTGATCGCCCAAGGCGGCGCCTCGGCTTCGGCTCACCGCAACCTGGCCTATTCCCTGCTCATGCAGGGCCGCCAGAAAGAGGCCCTTGAACACATTCGCCTGGCCGTTGAAAAAGAGCCGTCCAACACCGGCTACCGGCGCTTCTACGCCCAGATACTCGATCACAACGAGCAGCGCGAAGCCAGTTTGCGCCAGCTCAAGATCGCCTTCCGGCTGGCGCCCAAGGACGCCAGTTTGCTCCATCACCTGTCCTCGCGGCTGGCCAAGCGGGGACGCTATGGAGGCGCTCTCGAGTTCATCGAAATGGCCATAGAGGCCGACGGCGAGAATCCCCTCTACCACCGCGACGCGGCCCTGCTTTACGATCGCCTGGGCCAGACCGAAAGCGCCATACGCCACGCCAACCTGGAACGCCGTCTGGAAGCCGCCTTCGAGGACTACCTGAGGGCCCTGCACATCGCTTCTCAGGGACGCGAGGGCGAGGCCATCGCCTTTTTGGAAGAATCCTTGCCGGAGGTTCCGGAGTTCCTCTCGGGACGGCTCTACCTGGCCGGCCTCTACCAGAAGAGAGGACGAAAAGAGAAGGCTTTGCAGCTTTACCAGCAAGTGCTGCAAGCGGATCCGGCCGAGCCGGTGGCCCGTGAGCAAA